>CAMAQX010000016.1 GCA_945860455.1 Lishizhenia tianjinensis | reverse complement strand
ACTTTTTCAATCCATGCGGGAAATTTAAAACCCATTTATAATTTCTTGGAGCAGTTCCCTCAAGATTTGTCTTTTGATAAGAAAATTCTGCTTGGGAGGCAATTGTTTCATTCATTAAAGACGAATCCAAGTACAAATCTTCAATTCTTCAAACAATTTAATGCGCTTCCAATAGTTCGGGAAGGGTTCTATGAGTATTTGGCCGACCCAGATTTTACCATTCCTGATTACGATAAAGGACTTGTACACTACCTGTCCTCTGTTAAACCCCATGAATCTAACAAATCCTTGCAAGATTTTATTTTTGCTAATTCTTTATTGTTGCGTTATTATTTTTTGAAAAAGAATAAGTCTAAAGTGCTGGATTTAGGAAGGTTAATTTATTCAGAAATTTCGTTAACTGAAAAAGAGCTTTCTAAATTGTACATTTATCCAAAAATTCGTTATTTAGCTTATCGCTTATTGTATGATTTTATGTTAAATGGCTTCAATCAATCGTATTGGGAATGGTTGGAGGATTTTTCAACAAACGAAATGAATTTAGTGGTTCTGTATGAAAAAAGAATGATACTTCATACTTTGTTAGATGTATTACAGATAAATCCTCCCTTGAGAGCACAAAAACTGAATGAATTTTACCACCAATTCCCTACTGTTTTTACCCACTTTCCAAACAATTACACTAAGCTCTCCCTCAAAGATCGGTTATATTACTTAAATCCAAATGCCTCCACGTTCGTTTAACTTTCTATAATTGTAAGATTTCCTGAATGCTTTCCCGCAATATATCCAGTTGTCCAAGCCGCTTGAAAATTAAACCCTCCGGTGATTCCGTCTACATCTAAAATTTCACCGGCAAAAAACAACCCTGGTACTTTTTTACTTTCCATGGTTTTGAAGTCTATTTCTGATAAGGCAATTCCACCCGCTGTTACAAATTCTTCCTTAAAGGTAGTTTTTCCGCTCACTTCATATCGGTCATTCAACAAGGTGTTCACCAGTTTATTGGTGTTCTTTTTCCCTATGTCTTTCCAGCGCGTTTCGAGGTGAATTTCTGATTTTTCTAACAGAAAGTGCCACATCCGATTGGTAACTGGAAATGGGTTTAAATTACCAATCATTTTTCCGCCATGCTCCTCAGTAATCTCATTCAATTTTTCTCGTAAGGTTATTTCCTTCATTTCATCAAGCCAATTAACAAGGATTGCAAATTGGTAGCTCCTTTCCTGAAGAATGCGCGCTCCCCAAGCTGATAAAAGTAAAATTGCAGGTCCACTCATTCCCCAATGGGTAACCAATAAAGGTCCTTTGCCAGTTAATTTTGTTCCTTCAATTTTAACCGTAGCTTTTTCAACAACGTTGCCCATTAATTCGCGAATGGGATTGGTAGGCATATTGAAGGTAAATAGCGACGGTACCGGTTCAATGATGGTATGCCCTAATTTTTCAATCCATTCCAAGCCAGATCGTTTCGGTTGCCCGCCAGTTGTAACAATTACTTTATTGGTTGTAAATTTCTCTTCCCGTGTATATAGTTCAAATCCGTTTTCTGTAGGCGATATTTTAGTAATAGATTGTTTTAATTTGATTTTAATTCCTAGTTGTTGTATTTCTTTCAAAAAACAATCGATTATAGTTTGAGAATCATTAGAAACAGGGAAGATACACCCATCGGGATAGGTTTTCATGTGAATACCTCGTTTTGCGAACCAGTCAATGGTATCTTGTACATTGAACTGTTCAAAGGCTTTTCGTAAATAGTTTTCGCCCCTTGGATATTTACTGGCCAATTGTTTATTGTCAAAACAAGCATGGGTTACGTTGCACCTTCCGCCACCCGAAATCTTTACTTTTGAGAGTACTTTATCCGATTTTTCATAAAGTGTCACTTCTGCCTCTGGGAAATGCTTTTTGGCTGAAATAACGGCAAAAAATCCGGCTGCACCACCACCAATTATTGCAATGTTAGCTTTTCCCATTTATAAAAATACTGGAGGTTTTCTGAAATCTAGTTTAGCATCCCGCAACATGGTTGAAGTATTTCTAATGGTCAGCAAAAAGCTCTTATTTGTTCCGATAGGAGTCCAATAAAACGATAAATCCCAACAATGTAAATTTCGTCCGAGCGATAGAAAAGCATTCGATATTTTGGCTTTTTTCATGTCAAAATTTAAATTGGCACCCATTTTCCATCTTCGCGTAAAACTCATGTCTCCTTGTGCTACAAGGGTGTGGATGAGGTTGTAATTATAAGGATTTATAGTTGTTTTAAACGTATTGGCATTGATCCCTACCACATGCGAAATATTCAATTTCCAAGGAATATTAAACTGCTGTAATTGCTCAGGATGTAAGGCAAAGTAATTATAGTCGGCATTCCAATTTGTGTTGAGTTCATCTGTGCGGTCTTCGATGATTTCTCTACTTTTTTTCGGGGCAATCGTGATTGTACTGGTAAAATTGGTAGATAGGAAACGTCCAAGTCCTTGCTGAGTTGAAACTGCATATTTCCCTTCCGTTTTTCCGGTTTGTGCGTTCCAGCTATAAGGACTAAAATTGGATGTAGACACAAAATTGATCCAGTTTGCTGGACTAATTCGTAGATTTAATGCAATGTTGGAAAGATTCATGGAGTCGCGCTGAAAATCATAATTACCCGTAATGGAAAATTGATCCACCAAACGCAACTTAGAAAAACCTGTTATTGTGTCCTTATTTGATTTTCGTTTTAGTTCAAATGTGTTATTCACCCCAAAAGTTAAAAAGCTGGAAGTGCTCCCATAATTGGCTTGGTAGATACTGCGTTCGAAAGGAGAATAGGTAATCAATGTTTGTCCTGCGCCAGCAAATGAAGAAGAAAGTGAGTTCAATCCTGGTACGTATCGATAGCCAATGGTTGGAGTCATTAAATGACGTAAAATAGGTTTGCTTTTCCCGATAAATCGATAATAGGAGTATACAACGGTTGTTAAATTCACATTTAGATTGAAGTCATGAGCCATTCCAAATTTTTGAACGGTATCCGTTTTTGAATTATCAATGGAAGCATCGTAATTTTTTTGAATTTGCTGCAAATTGATTTTATTCGCATAAGAAATACTTGGATTCACTTTGATCGCATTTTTAAAGAGACCAAATATTGTTTGCAAGGACATTTGTTGCGAAAAACCATTGAAAAATTTACTTCCAATTTGTGAAAAAGCTCCTTGATTGAGTAGCGAGTCGCCAAATGTGGAACGGTTTTGTCCTTCCATGGAGTAGGTAAATCCAGTTCGTTGAAGCATTTTTTCAAATTCGTTCGATGGGTTTTTAACCAAGCTTTTAAATGGGAAAACACGATTGACGTTTACATTTAGTATTGGACTTATCAGTGCAATGTTTCGGGTGATTGAATTTTGTCTCACAGACATTTTCACCCCCATGGATAACGGTTTTCCCGGGAATAATTTATTGAGATTGACGTCCGAATTAAAACTGTTATTAAAATAGGTGGGATTCAACGGGTCTAAACTATTTTTTGATTGGTTGTCTGAAATGAAATTAACACTTGAACTGAAATTCCAATTAGGATTGGATTTAGGATCTTTTCGATGCGACCACATCACAGAAACTTTAAAAGGTTTGTCATTACTTGGAAATCCGCTAAAAAATTGTTGAAATCCAACGTTTAATTTTCCTGTATAGCCGTATCGTTTGGCATAATCCAATTCATTTCTAAATCCCCAACTTCCTCTGTTGTACAAATTGGCATAGAGAGTTGTTTGAAGTCGATCATTAATTGGTATATAATAGCCCAAATTCTGAACTCCAAAACCGTAGGCTGAAAGCGGAACAAATTCCGGAAATATAAATCCTTTATCTCGTTCCTTTGTTTTTAAAGGAATAGCAATAAACGGTAATCCAAGTGGGGTAGGTACGCCATTAATATGCAAATTCATCGGTCCGGTAACAATGCGCTTTTCAGGAATTAATACCGCTTTTGAGAGTTGAAAATGATAATGAGGTTCCAATTGATCGCAGGTAGTAAATCGACCATTAACGAAATGGATATCGTCGTTGGATTGTTTTTTTGCAACCCCCATGTATAAGTAGGTTTCTTCTTGTTTGATAGTTGTTTCCTCTATAAATCCACGTTTTGAATTTAAATTATACCGAATTCTTGCCGCCTCAATGCGCTCATTACCATCAGTAAAGACAGGTAATTCTGTCCGAATACTATCGTTTCCTAATCGATAAGATGCGAGGATTTCATTTTTCTCTAAGTCAATTAAAATGTACCCTGCAACCATATTTATCCCTGTCATTTCAACTTTCGCACTTCCCCAGAGGTAGATTTTCTTATTTTTAAAATCGGTATAAAGTGAATCCTTTGCATTGTAAATCAATACATCCTTCATGGATTCATCATCCAAATAAATCGTATCTTTTATTACAGTTTGTTGTGCGTAACAATTTCTGCTTGAAAACATTATCAACAATGGAACGAAGAAAACTATATATATGGTACGTATCTTGCTCAAGGAGGCTCTTTAATTTTGTACTATGAGATTTAACGGATACAAAGCTATTAAAATTGTTAACGAAACAGTGCTTTTTCGACTTTCATCTCTTGTTGTAAGTTGTCTTATTTCATTTTTATTTATAAGTTCTCCAGCAAATTCTCAAAAAACGGCTTTAAAAACGGTGGTTATCGATGCGGGGCATGGTGGTCATGATTCAGGTTGTTTGGGAGCCTCAAATTATGAAAAACACGTTTGTTTAACAATTGCTTTGAAATTGGGAGAATCCATAAAAAAGAATTTTCCAGATGTTAAAGTAATTTACACCAGAGATAAAGATGTTTTTGTTGAATTACATGAACGTGCTGCAATCGCAAACCGAAACCATGCAGATTTATTCATCTGTATTCATGCGAATTCCGCTTCTCCCAGTGCTTATGGTGCTGAGACCTATGTATTGGGATTGCACAAAACGGATTCTCAAAAACAGGTCGCAGAGCGCGAAAACAGTATCATTAAATTAGAACAAGACAAGGGAGCACGTTATAAGAACATTGATTTGTCTCCTGATGCCTTGATAATCATTCAATTACAAATGTCCGTTTATTTGGATCAATCCATTTTATTTGCTGAGCGCATACAGTCTGAATTTAAATCACTGGGTAGACACGATAGGGGAGTAAGGCAAGCAGGGTTTTTAGTGCTTCATCAAACAACAATGCCGAGTGTTCTTATTGAAACAGGGTTTTTGACCAATCCAAATGAAGAAAAATTTTTAGGAAGCAAAGACGGTCAATCACAAATGTCAGATGCGATTTTCAGGGCTTTTAAGCGGTATAAAAATAAATTAGAAGGAGTCGCTGAGCAAACGTCTTCAGGAACAGGAAATAATGGTCCAACAGAAAAAGAGGAGCCATCGAAACCATCGAATTCTGAAAAGATAGATAATCCGTTTGAAAATCAAGCTTCAGCTCCGTCTAGTAAAATTGATCCGCAAGATACTGTAGTATTTAGAATTCAGTTCGACATGTCAGAAAAACAAATTTCGGTCAGCTCATTTCGCTTTAAAGGATTAGAAGTTTTTGAGTATAAACATGATAATTTATACAAATACGCAACTGGTAAATTTGTTCGTGATTTCAAAGGGGCAAATGAATACAAAAATGAAGTTCGAAAACTTGGATTTTCAACCGCTTTTGTAGTTGCATTTTTAAATGGTGAACGCATTAATTTGGAAAAAGGTATTAAATTAGCAGAAAAATAAGGGCAGTGAAGTTTTCAAAAGAATTAAAAGCAGGATTAGTTGCTCTAGCAGCTATAGTTTTTTTAGTAGCAGGAGTTAATTTCTTGAAAGGAAACAGCTTTTTTGGCGGTGACAAGATTTATTATGCCTATTTCCCTAACTCAGGACAAATTGCTCCTTCTGCAAATGTCACTTTAAATGGTGTTACCATCGGTAAAGTAATGACCATAGAATACGTTGCTTCGAATCCACCAGATAAGAAGGTGAAAATAGGATTTTCTATTGCTGAAAAAAACATTCAAATTCCAAAAGGGTCTCGCATTGAAGTTGGTTCATTGGATTTATTGAATAAAGGAATGTTGTTGTATTTAAGTTCTGATTTGTCGAAAGGATTTGTACAACCAGGTGAAACAATTGAAGGAAAACTTTCCGTGGATATGTTTTCTCAAGTAAAGCAATATGCTGATCCGATTTCTCAAAAAGTACAAGCCATGATGAGCTCTGTGGATAAAATGGTTGGTTCCCTTTCCGCTTTTTGGGATAATACGGCTACTTCTGAAATTGAAGGAAGCATGAAAGAAGTGAAAATGGCAATTAAAAAATTAGGCAACGTAGCCAATCAAATGGAAGGATTTGTTGCCGATGAAAAAATCAAATTTGATAAAATATTAAATAATGTAGAAAACATCACTTTTAATTTAAAGAAAAGTAATGAAGAAATAAGCTCTATTATTGGCAACACCAAGAAAATCACCGATGATATAGTAACATCAAAGTATAAGGAAGTAATCTCTGAAGCAAAAGAATCTTTGAAAAGTTTTAATGATGTTTTAGTTAAAATTAAAAATGGAGATGGTTCAATTGGGTTATTATTAAATGATAAACAATTGTATAACGAGCTTGTTAATTCAAATAAGGACTTGCAGAATTTATTACAAGACTTGCAGAAAAACCCAAATCGATACATTCACATGAGTGTTTTTGGAGCCAAAGTGAAAGGAACTCAATTGAGTCCGAAAGATGAAAAGAAATTGAAAAAAATATTGGATAGTATTCCGGAATAATTCAATCGTATGATTCAAATTAGTGCATTTGCATTGCTTTTAATTGGAGGGGTAGGTTTTTTCTCCTGGAATGTTTACAAAATTCGTCAGAATATTTTACTTGGACGAAAACTAGATCGCACGGATAATGCAGCTGACCGTTGGAAAACGATGTTTTTAGTTGCTCTAGGTCAAAAAAAGATGTTCACTCGACCAATTCCTGCCTTGCTTCACTTATGTTTGTATGTCGCATTTGTAATTACTCAAATCGAGTTAATTGAGATTGTTGCGGATGGGTTATCTGGAGGTCATCGTTCATTGAAAGATTCCTTGGGAGGTTTTTATACTTTCATGATAAGTTTTATCGAGATCTTGTCAGTTCTTGCTTTTTTTGCAACGGTTGCTTTCTTAGCGCGCAGAAACATGTTGAAACTTCCTCGTTTTACCATGAGTGAATTGAAGGGATGGCCAACTAAAGATGCGAATTTAATCTTGATTTTTGAAATCATTTTATTAGTCTGCATTTTCACGATGAATGGAGCCGATGAAGCAGCTCAGTTATTGCATTCAAATTCCAGTTATGGATTTACTGTAAGTCAATTTTTAGGGCCACTCTTTTTTGGAGGAATAAAATCAACTGAAACCTTACATTTATTGGAGCAAATTGGTTGGTGGGGACATATAACCATGGTGTTTGTGTTCTTAAATTATCTTCCATATTCGAAGCATTTTCATATTTTACTAGCCTTTCCAAATACGTATTATTCTAATTTGGAAAAGAAGGGTAAATTCTCCAACATGGAGTCTGTTACCAATGAAGTGAAATTGATGCTAGACCCATCTGCTGATCCATTTGCTGCACCTGCTAATCCGGATGAAGCTCCGCAACGCTTTGGTGCAAAGGATGTTACTGATTTAACATGGAAAAATTTACTCGATGCTTATACCTGTACGGAGTGTGGAAGATGTACTTCTTCATGTCCTGCAAATATTACCGGTAAAAAATTATCTCCTCGAAAAATCATGATGGATACGCGTGATCGATTAATGGAAGTGGGTGATTCACAGAGAAAACATGCAAAGGATTATCAGGACGGGAAAAGTTTACTAGGAGATTATATTTCGGAAGAAGAAATTTGGGCTTGTACATCTTGTAATGCATGTGTTCAAGAGTGTCCGGTAAATATTGATCCGCTCTCTATTATTGTTGATTTACGAAGGTATTTAGTGATGGAAGAATCTAAGATGCCGACTGAGTTGACAGGAATGTTGACGAATATTGAGAACAATGGCGCTCCTTGGCAATTTTCTCCGAATGATAGATTAAATTGGGCTAACGAAGATTAATATATGAGTTTGAAAGTACCTACAATGGCAGAAATGCTGGCAAATGGAGAAACCGCAGATGTGTTGTTTTGGGTTGGTTGTGCAGGCAGTTTTGACGATCGTGCAAAGAAAATAACCAAGGCTGTAGTTAAAATACTGAATCATTGTAATGTTAAGTTTGCGGTTTTAGGAACAGAGGAGAGTTGTTCGGGAGATCCGGCTAAGCGTGCAGGCAATGAATTTACCTTTCAAATGCAAGCGATGATGAACATTCACGTTTTGAATGGCTATGAAGTAAAAAAAATCGTTACTGCTTGTCCGCATTGTTTTAACACCTTGAAAAATGAATATCCTGAATTAGGTGGCAATTATGAAGTGGTTCATCATACACAATTAATTCAAGATTTAATCAATACCGGAAAGTTATCACTTGAAGGAAATCAAACATTTAAGGGAAAGAAAATCACGTTTCATGATCCGTGTTATTTAGGTCGAGCAAATGATGTGTATGAAGCGCCAAGAACCTTGATTGAAAAATTAGACGCTGAATTAGTAGAAATGAAACGCTGTAAAACAAACGGATTGTGTTGTGGAGCAGGTGGAGCACAAATGTTTAAAGAAGCTGAAAAAGGAAATAAAGAGATAAATATTGAGCGAACAGAAGATGCGCTTGAAACTAATTCATCGATTATTGCCACGGGTTGTCCGTTTTGTAATACCATGATGACGGATGGTATTAAACATGCTGAAAAGGAAAAAGAAATTCAAGTGTTGGATGTCGCTGAATTGATCGCCAATGCTGCTGAACTTTAATCAATTATTTCCTCAATTACCGGATACAAGTCGTGTTTGGTTGTATGTATCAGACAGACCATTTGATGCAACGGAGTCGAATTATATTCAAGATGTGTTATCGGATTTCACTCAAAACAAATGGGCAACGCACGGAACAAAATTGATGGCTTCTGGTTCCGTATTAATGAATCAATTGGTTGTATTAGCTGTAGATGAAGAAGTGATGAATGCCTCTGGATGTTCTATTGATTCCTCGGTTCGCTTGATGAAGCAATTAGGTACAGAATTGAAAGTTGATTTTTTTAATCGTTTGTTTGTCTTGATTTCTAAAGAATCTGAAATCAAACGAGTTCATTTTCAAGACTTAAATCAGTATGCGGATTGGAAATTATTGAATCCAATGGTTAGTTCATTGGAAGAGGTTCGCAATCGGTTTTTAATTGATGTAAAGGAATCTAATTTGTTTAGATAGGTTTACCAATCTCCTCCGGCACCACCACCACCAAAGCTTCCACCACCAAACCCACCAAACCCGCCTCCGCCGCTACCACCAGATCCGTGTCCACCAAAACCTCCACCGTAGAAAAAACCAGCGGCTCCGGCTGTAAATCCTCCACCTCCACCTTTTCGTCTCATAATAATCACAAATAGGATAATCCCTATGATTACAAGTACGCTTACCCACCAAGGACTTTCTCCTTCTTTATCATACTCTTTATGATTGAATTCACCCTTTGCTAATTTTTTAAGCACAACCAATGATGCTGAAATTCCTTCGTAGTTTTTGTTGTTTTTTAGGTTAGGATTGAGTTCTTTTTCGACAATTCGTTTGCAGGTAATATCAGGTATGGCTCCTTCTAATCCTCTTCCAGTTGCGATAAAAGAAGTACGCTTACCATTTGTTTTGGTAGGTTTAATTAGGATTACAATTCCATTATCTTCTTTTTCTTTACCGATTTTCCATTTTTCGCCCAATTTAATAGCAAAATCAGCTTTCTCATACCCATTAAGGTCATCTACAATGACAACCACAATTTCGTTGGAAGTTTCTTTTTCGAAATTCTGAAGGTCTTTTTCTAATTGATTAGCTTGTTCGGGGCTCAATAAATTAGGAAATTGTTTCGATAAATTGACGTACAATTTCGGAGGCGAAGGTTGGTTGGGGATGTCATCTTGAGCTAAAATAGATTGAGATCCTATTAACGAAAACAGAAGAACTAAAAAGATATGGATTTGCTTTTTCATTTTCCTTCTCCTATGCTTAAATCATTTGCTAATTCATCGGTATCGTCTGAAAGATAAGGAAAATGTGCCTTAAGTTTTTCGCCTACATCAGCAATTGCTACCGTAATTCCATTTACGTATTCTCCTTTTTTGAAAGAAGTGATTAGATTGTTTTTGGTAGTTTCCCAATAATCCGAGGAAACTTTTTCATTGATATTTTGATCACCAATAATAGCCAGTTTACGATCTCGTGTAGCAATATAGATTAATACGCCATTTCGATCTTTCGTTTCATGCATTTTTAAACGTTCAAAATGGGAAATTGCCGTTTGAATTGGATCTCCTGAACACTTTGAATCAGCATGAACGCGAATTTCTCCGGATGTCTGTTTTTCTGCATCCTGAATGGCTTCAAGAATTCGATTTTTATCGTTCTGGCTAAATTTAAAATGCATATTAGAATTTTACTTCCGGTGCTTTTTCAGAACCAGCAGCTGCTTTAAATGCTTCTTTTTTCTGGAACGTTTCGCTGTTTAAAAACATACTACTAAAGAAACCACGAATGTGAGTGTTATATTTTTTTACAGCATCATTATAGTCATTTCTTGATTTGTTAATTCGATTTTCAGAACCTTCTAATTGTGCTTGTAGTTCCTGGAAGTTTTCTGTTGAACGAATTTGAGGATACGCTTCAAAGGCTAAATTGATGGCCGTATTGATTTTTTTTCCAGCAATTTCCATGTCCTGTGGTGTTTTTGCGTTTACAATACCGGCTCTCGCGTTGGTTACTTGAGTTAAGATATCTTTTTCATTTTTTGCAGCTCCTTTTACTGTTTCAATTAATTGAGGAATCAAATCTGCTCTTCGTTGATAAGCAGACTGAACATCTCCCCAGGTTTTATCAACCTCTTCTTGAGTAGATACAGCTTGGTTATAAATACTGCGATAAGTGAAAAATCCAATTAATACGAGTAGTACAATTGAACCTAAAATAATATACGATCTTTTCATTTTTATTTGATTTTAGTCAAAAATAGAAGTTTATTCGATTACTGTGTGTCAATCTATGTTAAATATAGTAAAAATAGACAATGAAATAAAATGATTAAAAAATAATCTTTAAAATTGATTATAATTTAATAATTAATTTTATCTTTGTAAAGTCAAAGCCGGTGAGCCAAACGATTCCGGTTTTCTAATCGATATACATTATTATTTGTAGAAAATAAACCTTAAAAATCAGGTAATGGAAGGATTGCGTTCAATTGTACACATGGATTTGGATACGTTTTTTGTTTCTTGTGAACGAAAAAAAGACAGTCGATTAATTGGGAAGCCAATATTAATTGGAGGCACGAGCGATCGGGGAGTGGTGGCTTCTTGCAGTTATGAGGCACGCAAATTTGGGATACACTCCGCAATGCCAATGAAAATGGCAAAAGAGCGATGTCCGGAAGCTATAATCATCAAGGGGAATTCACAAATTTATTCTGATGAATCGAGATTGATTACTGAAATTATTCGTGAGTCAGTACCCGTTTTTGAAAAATCATCTATTGATGAATTTTACTTGGATTTAACTGGTATGGATCGTTTTTTTGGAACGGTGAAATATGCAACAGAACTGCGTCAGCGAATTATTAGCGAAACGGGTTTACCTATTTCATTTGGGCAATCGATCAATAAAACAGTGTCTAAAATTGCTACTGGTGAAGCAAAACCAAACAATCAAATACAAATTCATGTCGGTACTGAAAAGCAATTTTTAGCGCCTCTATCTATTCGGAAAATACCAATGGTGGGAATTAAAACCTATCATACCTTGTGTGGTTTGGGGGTCAAGAAAATACAAACTATTCAAGAAATGCCTATTGAATTGATGCAGAGTGCGCTGGGAGAAAATGGAATTGCTATCTGGAAAAAGGCACAGGGATTGGATTTATCACCTGTAGAGCCGTATAATGAACGAAAATCGATTTCAACCGAACGAACCTTTGATCGAGATACGATTGATGTTGGTAAACTTCGTGGAATACTAGCTGCCATGGGAGAAAATTTAGCGTATCAATTGCGCAGAGGGAATAAATTATCCGGGTGTGTGACTGTGAAAATTCGTTATTCTGATTTTCAAACCCAAACACTACAAAAACAAATTTCTTACACGGCAGCTGATCATGAGTTGCTACCGGTTGTTGCAGATTTATTTGCTCGATTGTACAATCGTCGTTTATTAGTTCGCTTGATAGGTATTCGTTTTAGTGCGTTGGTTTCTGGGCATTATCAATTGAGTTTGTTCGGAGACGAAACAGATTACCCATCGTTGTACAATGCCCTTGATCGCATTCGAAATCGCTATGGTGATCGAGCAATTATTCGCGCTATTGGTATGGAGGCTCGTTCGATTGGCGGATTTAATCCATTTGCGGGTGAGCCGCCTGCGCTTTTAGCGAATAGAAGAAATTAACCTTAATTAAATATAAATACGATGCACAATTTTAGAAATTTAGAAATATGGAGCGAATCAATTGAATTTGCCAGTGAAATTTATGAAAAAACAAAACTGTTTCCTTTGGATGAAAAGGATGGAATGATTGATCAAATGAGGCGTTCTGCTGTTCGAATTTCATCCAATATTGCGGAGGGATCTTCTCGTGAAAGTAAAAAAGAATTTAAACAATCGATTCAGTTTTCATTGAGTTCGACATTTGAATTATTTGCACAACTGGAAATTGCAAATCAACTGAAACTTTTAACGGAAAAAGAAAAAGAACGGCTTCTCTCTAAATTGATTGCTCTAGAAAGGAAATTAGCAACGTTTCACAAACAACTATAGAAAATAGGGGAGATAAAAACAAGATGTTACATTCTTATTTCAGTATTAAATATGGTGTTTTGTCGCCTGAATCCCTTATTGATTGGGCTTTTGGAGCAGGTTATTCCTATGCTGTATTGACAGATATTAATCATACGGGATCCGGCTTGAGTTTTGTTCGCCACGCACAAGAAAAAAAAATACAACCCATTCTTGGAGTCGATGTCAGAAATGGGATGGATACACAGTATATTTTAATTGCACAAAATAAGGAAGGTTTTTTTGAAATCAATCAATTTATCACTGCTCATATACAACAAGAAATAGCTTTTTCGTCTCGTCCTCCTGAATTGAGAAATTGTTATGTGGTTTATCCCTTCGGAAAAATTCCACTCACTTTACAAGCGAATGAATTTATTTTTTTTCAACCGGGTCAGAATAAAGATTTTCTAATCGCCAAATATCCCAATCTTCGTAAGCGAATACTTGCTTTACAACCGATGACATTTCGGCATAAACGGGATTTTAATGCCCATCGATTATTGCGTTCTATTGCAAAGAATACTTTGCTTTCAAAATTGTCAAAGGTTGAACAAGCCCATGAACAGGAGCGATTGATTAGCTACGAAGCGTGGCAAAAAGAATGGGAAGATTACTCGGATATTTTCTTTCGAACAGATACTATTTTGAAATCGTGCCACATTCAGTTTTCTTTTGGAGAGCAAGCAACTCCACAAAACAAAGTAACTTATACAGAAAATAAGGATGAAGACTTGAAATCACTCAAATCGTTATGTGAAGAAGGATTGAGCTATCGGTATGGAAAAGCTTCTGAGGATGTTTTGCAGCGAATGGATAAAGAAATTGAAGTAATAAAGCAAAAAGATTATTTGTCTTACTTTCTCATAACACGAGATTTTACTTCGTATGCGCGATCTAAAGGATATTTTTACGTTGGAAGAGGGAGTGGTGCTAATAGTTTAGTAGCTTATTTGTTGCGGATTACGGATGTTGACCCCATCGAATTGGATTTGTATTTTGAACGATTTATCAATTTATTTCGTAAAAATCCACCTGATTTTGACATTGATTTTTCGTGGCGCGATCGAGATGATGTAATTGATTATATTTTTGAGCGCTTTCCTCATGCTACCTTGCTCTGTACCTATAATACCTTTCAATTTAAAGCAACGATTCGAGAATTGGGAAAAGTATTTGGTTTGCCCAAAGAAGAGATTGATAAATTGGTTGAAACTAAAATGGCAGCCTCTCAACTGGATGAAGTATCTGGGTTAGTATTGAAATACAGTAAATATATTCAAGGTTTGCCTTCTCACCTCAGTATTCATGCTGGAGGAATAATTATCAGTGAAAAACCGATCCACTATTACTCGGCCACATTTTTGCCTCCAAAAGGATATCCAACCACTCAATTTTCGATGCTGGAAGCAGAAGAGGTTGGTTTGTTCAAGTTTGATGTTTTGAGTCAACGTGGTTTGGGTAAAATTCATGATTGTTTGGATATTATTCGCTATAATCAACCTCAAAATCCACCACACGATATTCATGATGTGAATCATTTTAAAACGGATATAAAGGTTCGTGACTTATTATTAAATGCTCAGGCTCTGGGGTGTTTTTATGTTGAATCACCCGCTATGCGTATGTTGATGATAAAGTTAAAAGTGCAAACGTATTTGGATTTGGTGGCCGCAAGCTCAATTATTCGTCCGGGTGTTTCGCAATCCGGAATGATGCGCGAGTATATATTACGTCATTTGTATCCTGAAAGGCGAAAACAAGCAAATCCAATCTTGTTAGCCATTATGCCCGAAACGTATGGCGTAATGGTATATCAAGAAGATGTAATCAAAGTGGCGCATCATTTTGCTGGTTTGACCTTGGCTGATGCTGATGTACTGCGAAGAGGGATGTCGGGTAAATTTCGTTCAAGGGAAGAATTTCAGCAGGTAAGAGATTCATTTTTTACAAACTGTTTAGCGAAAGGCCATTCTCCGGATTTAACATCAACTGTTTGGAGACAAATTGAGAGTTTTGCTGGATATGCTTTTTCCAAAGGTCATTCAGCCTCGTATGCAGTAGAAAGTTATCAAAGTCTCTATTTGAAAGCGTATTATCCTTTGGAATACCTCACAGCTACGATTAATAATTTTGGTGGTTATTATCGTACAGAAGTCTATGTGCATGAAGCACGAAAATGGGGAGCGATAATAGAACCTCCGTGTATGAATGAAGGTGGTTTTGAATGTGTTTTGAAAAGTAATCGGTTGATTTTGGGGTGCATGTTGATCAATGGTATTGAAGCAAAGACGATTCTTTCCATCCTAGAGGAACGTTCAAAAAATGGATTTTTTCTTGATTTTGATGATTTGATGAAACGAGTTAGTATTCCGTTGGAACAACTTGTTTTATTGATCCGTATTGATGCATTTCGTTCATTTCCTGAGAATAAGAAAAATATGCTTTGGCGAACGTATCAGTATTATCAAAAAGCACCCAAACGTAGCGTTTCTCTTACTTTATTTGAAGAAAAACCTGTTCAGTTTACCTTGCCTTTATTAGCTGAAGATGAGTTAGAAACAGCTTTTGAAGAAATGGAATTATTGGGTTTTCCGTTGCGTAATCCCTTTGATTTAGTGTCGTCTTCTATTGATAAACATATTTTAGCTCATGAATTCCCGGTGTTTTTAGGCCAGAGAATTGAAACATTTGGTTATTTATCCGCAGTGAAAAAATCATATACAAATAAAGGAGAGGCAATGTTTTTTGGAACCTTCATTGATGTACAAGGAGGAACAATTGATACGGTTCACTTTCCTGAATCAGGAAGGAAATTTCCTTTTCGCGGACGAGGGGTTTATCAGTTGAAAGGAATAATTACGGAGGAGTTTGGTTTTTATACGATAGAAGTGAGTGAAATGAATAAAATGCATTTCATGGAAGATGTTCGATTTCGGGATTAGAACCCTTGTTTTGAATCTAATAAGATATTAGAAAATAACAAACCCGAAGCCAATGCAACAGCAGCAATAATAGTAGAAAATGCGGTATCAATCCCTGTTAATGTTTGATTATTAACTAAATAAGCCAAACTTTTAAATCCAATAGAACCTGGGACCAATAAGATAATTCCTGGAACGAGCATGAGAGAAACGGGAAGTTTTTTCCAACGAGCAATCGCATTACTCATTAAGCCCAACGTTAAAGCAGAAAAGAAAACGGTTAATCCATCCACCGAAAGAAAATCAAATAAGTTTAAACTTAAATACGAAACAAGACAAGCCAAGAAAATCCAGGGGTAATGCTTAGGAAGTGCATTAAATAAAACCAAAAAACCAGCGGGAATTAACAAAAGAGCAATGAAAACAAGCCACTTCGGATGATTCACGTGAAAAACTGACCAATGTTCAAAGGGAATATAAGAGATCAATTGATACCCCAAACCAATTCCAACTGCCATCATAACAAAAGAAATAATGGATTGAGACAACCGAATCGTACCAGATTGCGCATGACTGTGGGCCAACTCCGAAATAGCCAAAGAAAGGGTAAATCCCGGTATTAGTAAAATAAGACCAGTAATAGATGCAATTTCAATGGAATAGGTGCCTAAAAAAGAAACTGAAAACTGCGAGAATACAATGGCAAAAGCTGCGGAGAGTAATAATGAGATTTTGGAAAAATGAGGTAGCCAAACACTTATGATACCAACGAATAAACCGATAAAACCAGCAACAATCATTTCATTGTAACCACCACCAAAAACACAGGCAGCGGATAAGGAGGAAAGGGAAATTGAAAAAATATTAACCAATTTTGAATAAAGCATAGGTTTTCCGTGAATGCCCGCTAAATCCATTAAAGCTTGATCAATCGGTATTTCTTTCTGAATAACACTTTCTACTAATTCACTCAACGCCACAATTCGATGAAAATTAATATCAATTCGACCACTTTTCTTATTTATCGTATAGGGGTTTTCGCTCGAGAAAAATGTAATTGAAACATATTCGGGATTGGGAATAATAGTTGCTTGGAGTCCGATTGATTTGCAGACATCATTTAAGGAGTTTTCCAATCGATGGGAGGGGATACCAAATTGTTGCATTGAATGCGCCAACTCAAAAATAAATGTTTCTTCCTTTGTCAACCTTATTTGAGATTTAAAATTCCAAACCGCTCTCTACCACCTGAAACAGCATATAAAATAAGTTGTTTATTGAATTGATCTACAGAAAATAGTTTTGGGACAACGATGGAATTAATCTCTTTTTGATTGAACATAGATTTCCTTAGAATATCCCCCGTTTTTAGATCAATTTCCACGGAGGTAATGGTTGTTCGGTTTCTGCTAAAATTGGTTGTTCGAATTCCATCTGTAGTTTTAAAATCACCATTGTCCGAATAATTTCGGTTGTTATCGTTAAAAACTAAGCAAAATTTACCATCATTAAAATAATGAGCATATGAGCTAAAAGGGCCGTTGTCGTTTAAGGATGCTTGACTCTTTTCAATGGTTTTACACCAGTCAAAACTATTAGTTGAACCAATTTTAAAGGCTAAAATATCATCGTAATAGTAATAATTTACGGAGTTTGAAATCCCTGTTCTTGAATCAAAATTGGTACGGGAATAAACGTAGTATTGTTCAACGGAGCCAACGATGCTTCCATCGGGCAATAAATCCATGTTCCTTAACTGATAATCATAAATTTGACTTGAATACTGCCAATTTTGATTCATCGTATTATTTCGACCAAACATACGATTATTATCACTCCACTGAAGTCTTGTTAATTCAGTACTAAAAGGAACAAAACCTTGCCTGTAGATCGACCCGCTTTTTGCATTCAAGGTTAAATAAAATACACCGGAAGTTCCTTGAATATCTTTTTCAGCATACAAACCTGTTAAGGTGAACAAGCTGTCATTACTTTTCATTGCTATGGCTTCTACGCGTTGGCCACTAAAATCCAATTGAAATGACCTCAAAGAATCTGATTTTATTTGATACACATGCATCGCCTTGTAGTTTTTTGAGTTTCGCGCAAACATTCGGTCATTGGGGTTGATATGTTCCGTTACACTCATGTAAAATTCACCATTATTGGAAAGATGATGCTCGTTTATGGTTGCCATATTCCCATTGAAAGGGAGGGTGTATATTCCTTTATTAACTTCAATAAGATTGGAATCTAAAATAACGAAGCCATACGTGTCTTGATTTAATTTATTACCTTGAATTTCATAGGAAATAGCAACAAATTTTTTATTAAGTGACTGAACGATCTGGAATTCTGGTTGTGCTCCTAATTTATCATTTTCATAGCACACTAATTCTTCACCGGGGCCAACAGGTTTTAAATTCGTTCCTAATTTTTGGTAATACATGCAATTCTTTTTACCGTTTTTATCAGATAAAAAAATTATAGGAGCTTGATTTACCGTTGCTCCATATTCCATGGTTGCCATTCCATTATCAACAGATTGCTTGATTTTAGCAGTTTCTAATTTGGTTAAGTTTTCGTGTTCTACGATATAATAGGATCCAAAAACTCTTCCGCCTAGCCAACGTAACGAATAAAAATTCCCAGCTGTTTTAGGCATAATAGAAAGTAGATTGCCATTTCCTCTTTCAAGTGGCCCCCATTGGATATTGGATTGAGCATGCATTGCAACCGTTGAAAAAAACAAAAACAATAAAAGAATTAGTTTTTTCATATCTCTTTATTTTACAAGTTGAATACCCGTGTAGTTATGTGGTGTAATTGCTTTTAACTCTGCTTTTATGCGGTCAGAAACATTCAACGTATCTATAAAAAGGCAAACACTATTTTCAGTAATTCCTTCATTGTTCCGCGTTAAATCCTTCAATAATTCATAGGGTTTTTCAAATCCTTCTCTACGTAAAACAGATTGAATCGCTTCTGCAACAACCGCCCAATTATTTTCAAGATCCTTATGAAATGCCTTCTCATTCAATAACAACTTGTTCAATCCTTTTAGTGTGGATGAAAAAGCGATGAGTGTATGAGCAATTGGAACACCAACAACACGCAAAACGGTTGAATCGGTTAAATCGC
Organism: Lishizhenia tianjinensis; assembly: GCA_945860455.1. GTDB lineage: Bacteria > Bacteroidota > Bacteroidia > Flavobacteriales_D > Crocinitomicaceae > UBA952. The sequence continues at coordinate 2,222 of CAMAQX010000016.1, read as the reverse complement.
GTTGTAATCTTGAAACAGGAAGTTTAGCCGCTAAATGCTCAAAAAGCGCATTGGCAATTCCAATATTTCCTTCCGAGTTTTCAAAATCAATTGGATTAACTTTGTGTGGCATTGCTGAAGAGCCAATTTCTCCTTCCTTGATTTTTTGTTTGAAATAATCCATCGAAATGTAGGTCCACATATCGCGGTTCAAATCAAGAATGATGGTATTAATTCGTTTCAATCCATCAAAAAGAGCCGCTAAATTATCGTAATGCTCAATCTGGGTAGTAGTTTGACTCCGATCTAGTCCCAATGTCGAATTCACAAAATGATTGGCGAATTCCACCCAGTTTTCAGCGGGAAAAGCTACGTGATGCGCATTGAAATTTCCGGTTGCTCCACCAAATTTTGCTGAAAAAGGAATTGAATTTAACATAGCAAGTTGTTTTTCCAATCGTTCAGAAAAAACTTGAATTTCCTTACCAAGTCGAGTAGGGGAAGCAGGTTGGCCATGCGTCCTCGCCAACATAGATATATTTTTCCATTCTTGTTGGTATTCTTTCAATTTATTGATTAATGTATTCAATTCTGGGATGTATACTTCTTGAATTCCGTCTTTTAATGACAATGGAATTGCTGTATTGTTGATATCTTGTGATGTGAGCCCAAAATGAACAAATTCTATGTATTTAGTTAATCTGAGTCCAATTAATTTCTCCTTTAAAAAATATTCAACGGCTTTTACGTCATGATTGGTGATTTTTTCTTTCTCTTTAATCCACAAAGCATCCGTTTCACTTAAGTTTAAATAAATACCTCTCAAATCATCCACTTTGTTCATTGGGAAATCAATCAGAGGCTCAAGTTTCCATTTAGCCAATGCAATCAAATACTCCACTTCAATTTGAACACGGTATTTAATTAGTCCAAATTCAGAAAAATAGAGTTGAAGTGATTCTGTCTTTGATTGGTATCGACCATCTACAGGTGAAATAGCGGTTAAACTACTGAAGTTCATAATGAATAGAATTAAGCAACAAAGTTAGTCTATTTATTCAAACGGAATTTGGGAAGGACACCTAAAAAAGTTATAAATATTAAGGATAATTTAAGTTTCAACGTAATTCCGCTAACGCTTTTTTTGTTCCAATCGTTTTAGTAATGTAATCCATTTCCAATTTAGGACTTCGAGCTGGAGAATATTCTCGACCGTAAAAAATGATTTGAATGTGCAATTTATTCCATATTTTTTTAGGAAAGAGTTTTTTTGCATCTCTTTCTGTTTCCTCAACATTTTTACCTGAAGTCAATCCCCAGCGAGTAATCAAACGGTGAATATGGGTATCAACTGGAAATGCAGGTACCCCAAATGCTTGAGACATAACAACGGATGCTGTTTTATGTCCAACACCGGGAAGTGCTTCCAATTCTTCAAATGTTTGTGGAACTTCGCCTTGGTGATTGTTTAATATTAAGTGAGAAAGATCAAAAATAGCTTTCGATTTCTTCGGGGATAATCCACAAGGTTTAATAATTTCTCGAATTTCTTCCACGGTCAATTGAATCATTTGTTGCGGATTAGAAGCCTTTGCAAACAATGCAGGAGTAATTTTATTTACCCGAGCATCAGTACATTGCGCGGAAAGTAAAACAGCGATTAGTAAGGTGTAAGCATCCGAATGATCGAGTGGAATGGGTGTTTCAGGATACAGTTTTTCCAATTCAGTTGTGATATAAATCGCTTTTTCTTTTTTAGTCATTTTTGCAAACAAGTATTAAAAGGTTAATGAAATGCAAGGTGTCAAATTTAATTCTTACAAAGAAACACATAAAAACTTGTACTTTTTTCTATGTTTTAGTCTGCGAAATGAAAATAAATTGCTTGGTCTACGCTTTTTTCAGCTAAAAATTATTTATTTACCCGATCAAAATCAGTATTTCTTTGTTTAGTATTCAGTAGCTTTGTTAAAACTAAAAATTATATGAAAGAAATTAGTTTAGTAGAATTGGAAACACGTTTTCAGGAGAAAGTAGATGCGGAAACTCGTATTGAGCCCAATGATTGGATGCCGGAGGAGTATAGAAGAACTTTGATTCGTCAAATATCTCAACATGCGCATTCAGAGGTGGTTGGAATGTTACCTGAAGGGAATTGGATTACCCGCGCACCTAATTTAAGACGAAAAGCGGTGTTGTTAGCGAAAGTGCAAGATGAAGCTGGTCACGGCTTATATTTATAT
>CAMAQX010000015.1 GCA_945860455.1 Lishizhenia tianjinensis | reverse complement strand
TTATCCATTACCCATAAAACATAACGAATATCAACTACCACATTTCGACAGCGATTCGCATCAAACATATAATCACTCATTGTACTTTCCCATGTTCGATCAAAATTTAATCCCATTAAATGGCCGTTTTTATCCAATACGGGTGATCCAGAATTTCCGCCAGTTGTGTGGTTGGAACCTGTAAAACAAACCCATAATTCTCCATTTTGAGCATAAGGACCATACTCTTTAGCTTTGTGGAGATTAATCATGCGCGGTAATAATTCAAAATCCGGGTTTCCTGAATTATACTTAGCAATGATTCCATCTAAGGTGGTGTGCTCCGTATACTTCATGCCGTCAGCAGGAGAAGACCCTTCTAGTTTTCCATATGAAATACGCAAAGTGCTATTGGCATCGGGCCAATGTTTATCGTTCGGGAACATGACCTTTTTTCCTTCAACATAGCGTTTTAATAAAGTTGTCATTTCTCCATTAAAAGCTTGAAAAGATGGACTCGTTTCGCTTCTAAATTTTGTCATCAACTTGTTATAGTGGGTAAATCCAGGGTCATTGTCAGCAATGCTTTTGCTTGTTTCATCATAAGACGACAAGAATTGAATAAATCGATTTTTATCCGTTAAAATTGATTGAGAATAGATCGTGTTCGCTAACGTTTGGATTTCATTAACTGACAGAGACACATTTCCAATGCGCGCGAAGTACTCAACCGTGAGTAATTCAAATATTCTTTTATCAATTTTTTCATCGTAATTTTTAAAAAACCCTTCTGCACTGGTTTTTAACTTATCAATGACAGACTGTAATTCATTTTTTTCTTTGTATTTAGAATAATTAGATATTAAATCACTGAGTCCTCGAATTAATTTAAAATACTCAGGTCCATAAGAGAAGTATTCAACGCCCATTGCATATTGAAATTCAACATCGATTTTTGATGCAACAAGCTCATTCATTTTTTGAATTACATCACTAAATTTTAATTTCCAATCCGGATTACTCATTGCTTTTTCTAGGTATATTTTCTCTCGCTCGATTTTTAGATTTACCGCATCTAAACGCTTTAATCCATCAATCTGACCAATCCATTTTTTCCAAGCATTAGCAATACTTGCTTGTTTGGCGGCATATTGAATTCGAGTTTTATCGGAGCTTTTCATACCTGCATCGATTACTCCTAAAGAAAGATCGCGCATCCGAATTCTTGCCGGTCTTTCCACTTCAATGATGAATTTTAAGTAAGATGACACCACATGCTGTTCCGTACTTCCTGGGAAACCGTAAACCATCGTAAAATCACCTTGTTTCCTGTTTTTAAATGAAATAGGAAGAAAATGAATGGGTTTATATGGAATATTGTCTGCAGAGTAGGGTGCCGGTTTATTATCTTTGCCAACGTAAATACGAAATACGGAAAAGTCACCTGTGTGTCGCGGCCAAACCCAATTATCCGTGTCGCCGCCAAATTTACCAATTGAATTAGGGGGAGTTCCTACAAAACGCACATCCAAAAACACTTCCTTTACCATCATATAATAATCATTTCCATAATTAAATGGTTTAATTTCAGCTTCGTAGTGAGTTCCCGCAACTGCTTTGGCTATTAATTCTTTCATGTAGGCTTGAATACTAGCTTCATCCGTTTTGCCTAAGTCTCTAATTAATTTTGTTACATCTTCAATGCGAACTATTCGAACGGCAGTTAAACCAGGATTAGTTAATTCTTCTTGTTTATTTTTCGCCCAAAACCCAAATTTTAAATAATCGTTTTCTAGCGATGAGTGGGATTGAATTTGAGAATAACCACAATGATGATTTGTCAATAATAATGCTTGATCAGAAACAAGTTCAGCTGTACAACCTCCTCCAAATTGAAGAATAGCATCCTTAATGCTAGCTTTGTTTACGTTATAAATATCTTGGGCAGATAATTTCATGCCTTTGGCTTTCATATCAGATTCGAATGCAGAAATTAACGAGGGAATTAACATGCCTTCATCGGCGTGTAGTCGACCAATAAAGATTACAAAGGCGGTAATACAGAAAAATATTTTTTTCATTGTCTAGTTTTTATGAATGCGAATTTACAATTTTAGCTAATAATATTCGGATTCAAATAGCTCATTGAATTCAAATTTCTACTTTTGTTTTAAATAAAATCAAATGGAGGTTTTTAAATTTGGTGGCGCATCTGTAAAGGATTCTTCTGCGGTTCGTAATATTGGCGCTATTCTAACAAAGTTTGTAGGGGGAGAATTAATTGTTGTGGTCTCTGCCATGGCTAAATCTACAAATAAATTGGAGGAAATTGTCGAAGCAAGAAAAGTTCAAAATTTGACTTTATATAACGAACTTATTCAAGAGTTGTATGATTTTCATTTGGAAATAGTTAAAGAATTATTTGAGGATAAAGATTCATCGATTTATTTTGAAACAGAAACCATTTTCAAAGATTTACAAGATCGATTTTACCAACCATTTCCAGAAAATTATTCATTTGAGTACGATCAAGTTGTATCGTTAGGGGAAGTAATTTCTTCAAAAATTGTCGCTGCTTATTTAACTGAAATCGTAATTTCTTCTTGTTGGGTTGATGCACGACAATTAGTTCGGACTGATAATCAGTTCCAAGAAGGTAATTTAGATTGGGAGAAAACAGAAGAGTTAATTCAATCAAAATTACCCCCAGTTTTTTTAAAAAAGGATGTTTTAGTGACTCAAGGTTTTGTTGGGCACACTTCAGAGGGTTTTACAACGACCTTGGGTAGAGAGGGGTCAGATTATTCAGCAGCGATATTCGCCTATTGTTTGAACGCAAAAAAAGCAACCATTTGGAAAGATGTACCGGGAATGTTAAATGCTGACCCAAAATATTTTGAAGATACTGTTAAGTTAGATCAAATTTCTTACAAAGAAGCAATTGAGCTTTCTTATTATGGCGCTTCAGTAATTCATCCAAAAACAATTAAACCCCTCCAAAACAAGGGGATACCTCTTTTTATAAAATCCTTTATTCAACCGGATGAACAAGGAACGGTAATACAAGAATCTACTATAAATGATAATTTGATTCCTTCCTTTATCGTGAAAAAGGATCAAGTATTATTTTCGATACGACCGATAGATTTTTCGTTCATAACAGAAAAAAGTTTAAGTGATATTTTCAGCAAGCTAGCAAAGTATCATGTGAAAATTAATTTGATGCAAAATTCAGCACTTAGTTTTTCATTGCTTTTAGATCGAAAAAAGGCAAATCCGCTACAGATAAAGAAAATTTTAGGGGATTCTTACAAGATTTGGTATAACGATGAGTTGGAATTGGTGACAATTCGCCATCATGATCAGCAGACAATTGATTTAATGACAAATGGTAAAACAATTATTTTAGAGCAAAAAACGAGACAAACGATTCGCATCGTTTTGAAATAAATGAACATGAAAAAATTACTGTCAGAAATCAAGCACACTCAGAATTTAATTATTTCAGGTGTTAACTCTCCTAGTCTCGAGGCGAAATTTGCAGAGATGGGTGTTGTGTCTGGTAAAGAAATTCGATGGCTTTTTAGTGCTCCATTTTCAGATCCAATCGCAATAGAAATTGATGGATATATTTTATCAATGCGTTTAGATGAAGCCAAGCATGTTGAAGTTGATTTGGTTTAATTTGCTGAAAAACAGCAATTTGATTTTTTGAACTATCGCTTTTGTAACCTTGGCTCGAATTATGCCGTATCAAATGCACAATTCAAAAAAACATGAAAGCAAATATCCAAGTATTAAATAAAAGTTCATTAGGTGTAGCAAAGCAAAAGTTATCGCAACATCGTTCTATGGGTGCAAAATCAAATTTATCTATTTTTCAAGTTGCTCATTTAATGGATGCTGTCAAAAGCAATTCTGATTCGGAAAAAAATCAACTTCCATCCTTGTTTTTTAGTGTGGGATTGAATTAATAATCAATTAGACATCCCTTTTTTCATTCTTTTAGTTAATTTTACTTTGCTGATGCAACTTTTTTTAGGAAATAGTTGTCCTCTAATTACTAATTAATTTTAAAATTTTGAAAAATATATTTTACCTTCCGTTACTTTTCATTTTTTGTTCTATCCAAGTTTTTAATTCCCAAAGTATAGCAGTTAATACAGCACAAACGCCAACACAATTAGTTAACAACGTGCTATTAGGTTTTGGTGTAACAGCATTCAATATCACAATTAATGGTAGTCCATTAAATGCAAACACTCCAGTAAGTAATGTAACTTCTTTTACCAATGCCAATCCGGCTTTTCCGTTTGCTGCAGGAATGTTGCTAACTACCGGGAATGGTGTGGGTGCCCAAGGTCCCAATAATATAACAGGTTTTACGAATAATACACCGGCAACTCCTAATGTTGGAACAGATCCTGAGCTTAATGCAATAGCAAATGGTACTGTAACAAATGGAGTTGTATTAGAGTTTGATTTTATTCCATCAGGCGATACAATGAGTTTTCGATATATTTTTGGATCTGATGAATATCCTGAATATTCGCCGTCAACATTTAATGATGCATTTGGTTTGTTTCTGTGGGGGCCAGGTATAACAGGGCCTTATGCTTTAGCTGGTTATCCGGCAGGTGGGTCAAATATAGCGGTTATTCCAGGTGGAACTCCAGTTACGATAAACAACGTAGGAGATGCCTCAAATACTCAATATTATGTGTTCAATGAATCAGCTTCAACTTTAACGTACGGTAACGCGATTCAATACGATGGTACAACTGTCGTTTTAAATGCAGCGGCAAGTGTTCAATGTAATCAAACATACCACATTAAATTCGCCATTTCAAATGTTACCGATCAAGCGTTTGATTCTGGTGTATTTCTGGAAGCGGGTAGCTTTGTTTCTGATGCTGTGGCTGTTACTGTTGCTACCGTTTCAGGTGATACTACTATTATTGAAGGCTGTACAGATGCTAATTTTATTTTTACACGTCCGGATACTCAATTAGATGACACGTTAATTATTAATTATACGATTACGGGAGATGCCATTGAAGGTATAGATTATAATAGTTTAATAAACCCAATTACTTTTTTACCGGGTGTAGATTCAGTAGTTATCAATCTTTCTCCTGCTCAAGACGGATTATCTGAAGGGTTTGAATCTGTAATTATCAATGTTGAAATTATCAATCCATGTAACGATACGATTTTCTCATCTGGAACTATATATATCGGAGATGGACCAATCATTAATATTTTAGAATCGGATCCGCTTGTGTTGTGTGCTACAGATAGTATACCTTTAAGCGTTTCCGCATCAGGAGGTTATGCTCCTTATACATACGTCTGGACAACCATTACAGGTTCGCCAATTGGAACCGGTGATATAATTACTGGAAGTATTTTAGCCAACGGAGTTGTTCAATATCTTGTAACTGCTACCGATAACTGTAATTTTTCGAATGTTGATACTGTTTCATTGACCATGAATCAAACACTGGCAGTTGATACAATGGGTACTGAACCATCTAGTTGTCAACCCACTGGGGTTGTTTGGGGGCTTGCTACCGGAATTACGGGTGTCCCTGCTTATAATTGGACCGGGCCCGGCTCTAACAATACTAACTTCATTGATGCTTCGGTTTGGGAGGATATACCTTCAGGATGGTATTATTTTACGGTTACAGATAATGTTTGTTCTGCATCCGATAGTGTCTTTGTAGATTTATTAGATCCACCAATTGCAAGTTTTTCAGTTACTCCATTAAGTGGTTGTGCACCAATGGAAGTTTCAATAACAAATACGAGTCAAAATGGAACAAATTATTTATGGAGCTTAGGAGATGGAACAACAAATACAACTGCAGACTTATCTGGATTTACGCATATTTTTACGGATACAACCTCCAATCAAGCATATGTTATTCAATTAATAGTTCAACAAGGCCCTTTCTGTAGCGATACTGCTGTTATAGGAGTTGTAACCAATGTCTGTGGATGTATGAATCCGGCTGCTGATAATTACAACCCGAATGCAACTGTGGATGATGGAAGTTGTATTTTCCCAGATCCTATCATTACTGCACCAAACGTGATTACTCCAAATAATGATGGTTTGAATGATACATTTATTCTTGAATGGATGAATTTGAATTCATTGAGATTGGTGATTTTAAATCGATGGGGTAACACAATATATGATGAAACCAGTGAAGATTTATTGAATATGACACCAAGTTGGGATGGTGGAAACGCAACGGATGGTATATATTTTTACCGATACGAAGGTGTTGGTGTTGCCGGACAAGATCTAGATGGACATGGTTTCCTGCATCTAATTAGAGATTAATACTAGGTTATAGTTTTTAAAGAAATATGTTTATTGAAACGGAATCATGCAAAAGTGTGATTCCTTTTTCATTTAAAAGTTATTAATTACTGATGGTAATTTTTGATGGTAATGATGCATGATTGCTGATTGAACGCACTTCGGCAGGATATTAAGTAAATCATTTACACCTTTTTCATGAAGCGATAATATCCAAAAAGAATTAGCTTCAAAGTAATAATGTCAGGTGTTTTATCAACTTGAAGTATTGATGGTAATGAATTTGGAGAATGATATGATACGTTTTGAAATCTCAATTAACAATGCGTCTAATATCTAAAAGATTAAATTGTTTTTTTCACATTTACAGCAAGCAGTTTATTCCAATATTTACCGGTAATAAATAATTGATTCTCTGTTTTATTGTAAGCGATTCCATTAAGAACCTCGCCCCGTCCACGATATTTTGAGGATATTTCACCCGCATTAATTAATGCTTCCACGGCGCCTGATTTTGGATCTATAACAGCGATTAGATCAGTGTTATAAACATTTGCATAAATTAACCCAGCAATATATTCTAATTCATTTAGCTGAGAAATAGGTCCATCATTCGTATAAGCTTCAATCGTTTTAACAATTTCAAATGTTACTGGATTTCTGAAAACGAGTTGCTCGGTGCCATTTGACATGATTAGGTATTTGCCGTCATTACACAATCCCCATCCTTCTCCATTGTATTTATGTTCTTTAGGTAATACAGTTAGATTTTTTGCATCATAGGTTAAACACTTCTGGTTTTTCCAGGTTAATTGGTATAGTGTATCGCGTAATACGGTAATTCCTTCACCAAAATGTGACGCATCCATGCCCATTTTTCGAACTAATTTCCCAGTTGCCTTATCTATTTGGGCAACTAAGGTTTGTCCGTTATTACCAGGATCACCTGTTCCTTCGAACAATGTTCCATTATTAAATTCTAAACCTTGTGTGTAACTCGAATCTCTATGCGGGAATTCTCCGGTAACCTCTAATCTCCAGGTGTCTGGTTTCTTATCATTCAATATTCTCACTAGCCGTTCATCGTTTTCAGTCGTATTATCTTCCAACGTTGCAATCAATGTTAGTTTTTTAGTCCCCAGAGTTAAGCCTTTTGTTTTTAAAACGTAAGAAATTTGATCCTTGGGAGAATTCCATTTTTGAAGAATACTGTCATTTAGTTTTAATTCAACTTTGGTGACTTTTAAGCTATTTATTTTAATTTCTAGTTTGGTTTCTTTGTTGGTGGTGACTGCGAGATTATCATCAAATTGAAAAGTGGCTCCAATAAAATCGGAGTCTACTTTTTTTCCGTCTGTTATTAATTTAAATATAAAACCTCCGGCGAAGAGTAACAGACCAAGTATAATTAATTTTTTTTTCATTGTTCTTTAAGAGCTATTTGAATATCTTGAAAATTAATTCCATTGTGTGAAGCAGTATGAATTACTTTGCCTTGGTTCAATAAAATGAGTTGGGGTGATTGATGCTCCACTTGTAACACCTCTGAAATTTCATTAGATAATTGTCGAAATGCAATTAAATCTAGGTAGTATAATTGAATATTTTCATTTGTATCCCATTCACGTTCAAATCGGGATAATGCCATCGAAGAAATACTGCATCGAGTACTATGTTTGAAAAGAATCACAGGTTTTTGAATGCTTAACTCAATAATTTCATCTAAGGAATTTTCAGTGGATAGTTGAATCCAAGGAAAAGCGGATTTATTTGAAAACCAACTCATTAGAAACAAGATGTAAATTGATTCAAAAATCGGACATCATTTTCAGAATAGAGACGTAAATCATTAACCTTGTATTTTAGTTGCGCGATACGTTCTATTCCCATTCCAAAGGCATATCCCGTATATTCCGTTGAATCAATGCCACAAGCATCCAAAACATTCGGGTCAACCATTCCGCAGCCTAGAATTTCCAGCCATCCTGTATATTTACAAACGTTACATCCTTTACTATTACAGATGGTACAGGAAATATCAACTTCTGCACTTGGCTCTGTAAATGGGAAATAAGAAGGTCTCAGCCTTATTTGAGCTTTTTCTCCAAAAAGTTCCTTTGCAAAATACAATAATGTCTGTTTCAAATCAGCGAACGAAACCCCTTTATCGATGTATAATCCCTCTACTTGGTGAAAAAAACAATGAGCCCTTGCGGAAATTGCTTCATTTCGATATACTCTTCCTGGAGAAATTGTACGAATTGGTGGGGTTGAATTTTCCATTACTCGAACTTGGACTGAACTGGTATGCGTTCTCAATGCAATGTCGTTTTTTTCAATGAAAAAGGTGTCTTGCATATCTCTGGCTGGATGTTCTGGAGGGAAATTTAAAGCAGAAAAGTTATGCCAATCGTCTTCAATTTCAGGACCCTCTGAAACACTGAATCCAATTCGATTAAAAATATCAATAATTTCATTTCTCACCAATGATAAAGGATGCCTGGAGCCAATTGATTCGTCTTGAGCTGGTCGGGTTAAGTCAAGTTTATTACCGACAACCTCTTGATTTTCGAAAATTTCTTTTCGAATATTGAATTTGCTTTCTGCTTGTTCTTTTATTGAATTGATTTGTTGCCCAATTTCTCGTTTGTTTTCGTTAGGAACATCTTTTAAGGTAGCATACAAGGCTTTTACAATTCCTTTAGAACCCAAAAAGTGAATTCTGAAATTTTCAAGGTTTGCTGAATTAGATACGTCAAATTGTTTAATATCTAGTGCAATTTTTTCAAGATTGTGCAACATAATTAGTTCTTATTGTAACTTTTCAAGATGTTCAACTGTTTTAAGTTAAAGTAATCACAAAGTTATAATAAAAGCTTAAAAATATGCGCTCAAATCAAATTCGCTTTCGTTTATTTATAGTACCTATATGCCTATTACTAGTTGTAGTTAGTTCTTGTGTTAAGATTAAACCTACGATTGCTGTTATTTATGTTCGATATCCAGCTGGGTCGCTCTCTGTGGGGACCGATGTTCGCTTATATGGCCAACCTGTTTCTACTTCAACATCAAATGCCACTCAAGCGCTTAGAATTGATTTGTTAAAAAAAACGGATAGTGAAGGGAAAGCTTATTTTGATTTATCTGAATTTTATCAAGCGGGTCAAACAGGTATGGCCATTTTAAATGTCGATGCTCAAAATGGTGGAGCCGTTTCAACGGGATATATTCAAATTAAAGAACAAGAATCAAATGAAGAGACATTCTTTTTACAATAAATCCCCGATCAGCATTGATTTTTTCAAAATTAGCCTCAATAAATTTATGTTTTTTCAAATAATATTGTACTTTTATACACCGAATAATTAAAATATGGCAAAAAAATTACTTTTACTTCTTCCCTTGGCCTTGATATTCTTTGGTTTTTCATCATGTGAACCAAAAGACCCGGCAATTTTAAAAGTTTTTGTTCGTTCATCCACAAACCAATTGATCAATGGCGCAAAAGTGATTATTGTGGGAGATCAACAATCTAATCCTGCTTCTCAAGATTTTGTTGATACATCTTATACAAATTCATCTGGTTTTACAGTGATAGATATGGATGAGTACTTTGATAAATACCGTTCCGGAGATGAAAACACTACTGGATATTTTGATATTATTGTGAAGTATAACAACAAAGTTGGGGCAGGATATACACGATGTAGAATTCATACAACCTCCGTAGAAACTGTTTATTTACCAAATTAAAATTTAATCTCATGAATAAAATTATTTTCTTCTGTTCTCTTTTTATCGTAGCAACTGTTGCTGTTTCTGGATGTAGAAAAAAGAAAGACACTATTGCTAACATTTATGTAAAAGACGACAATAACTTAATGGTAGATCAAGCAATGGTGGTACTTTATGGTACAAATACCGCGGGAACGCCTCAACAAGTTGCTGTTTTTGATACAGCTTATACGAATGTGGAAGGCATGGCAACATTCAACTACAATGATATCTATCAATTGGGTCAAGCTGGGGTAGCTGTATTGGATATCAAAGCTCAAAAATTAAATAAAATTGGACAAGGTATTATAAAAATTGAGGCAGAAACAACTAATGAGGAAACTGTTTTCATTCAGCCTTAATACTATTGCATATAAACATTATAATCCCTGTCTTTCATTAGGCCGGGATTTTTTTTTGTGATTTGCAATTGGTTGGGCTGCCCCCCCTTTAATTAAATTAATCACGTTAGAATAAATAAAATCAAGTAGATGAAACTATTTTTACTAATATTGTTATGTTGGCCTATCCTGTTTTTTGCCCAAGCTTCAGATACAAGAACAAAAAAATATTGGGAAAATAGTTCTCACCTGAATGCCAAGGAAATGATTGTTACCTTGGATAAAGGTTTTGCTGTTGCTGGTAGTGCGGATATCTTTTTTGGACCGACATACATTGGGGGATTTGTCTTTTACAGTGACTCTTCCGGAAATAACCATTGGGAAAAGATATATGGATCATTCGGTGATGTTTTTTCCTTTGAGTCAATTATTCAGCTGCCTGATTCTAGTTTTATCGCCGGAGGTAAAATGTTTAATCCAATAACGAATCGTAATGGAGCAGCATTACTCAAACTAGATATCCAAGGCAATGAACAATGGAAAAAGTCAATTGATGATAGTTCTGGGGCAGAAATGTCAATTATTGACCTAACTGTCTTAACCGATAGCACCTTTAGTTTGACGACGTACAAGGAAAAGATAAATCTTATTGAGTTTTTACAGCGGTTTTCGATAGCACTAATTGACAATTTTATTCGTGTTTTGTCATGATTAGGGAAGCGATAAAAAGAAAAAATGAATCTTATTTATAGAAGGTATATAGTGCATAGATTACCCCACTATACCGTATTAAAAAGTACGGTAAGATTAAATATTAAAAGAATAAATTAAATAAATGTGGGGAAAATGTGGGGAAAGAAAAAGGCTAAACCATTTATTTACAACGATTTAGCCTTTAAAAAAGTGCCCACGACTGGATTCGAACCAGCACACCTAATGGCACCACCCCCTCAAGATGGCATGTCTACCAATTTCACCACGTGGGCATTTAAAAATCCTAATCGTTTTTAGGTATATTTTACAGATTCATTTCAGGAACAAACCCAGGAACAACTAATTCCCCTTCCGTTTTTGAAATAATTTCCTCTACACTAACTCCAGGAGCTCTTTCGATCAAATGGAATTTCCCTTCTTTTATTTCTAATACGGCAATCTCGGTTACAACTTTTTTAACACAGCCTACACCTGTTAGGGGCAATGTACATGATTTTAAGATTTTCGATTCGCCCGCTTTATTCGTGTGCATCATAGCTACTATGATATTATCTGCAGAAGCAACAAGATCCATGGCACCGCCCATTCCTTTCACCATCTTTCCCGGAATTTTCCAATTGGCAATATCACCATTTTGTGATACTTCCATGGCACCTAAAACGGTTAATTGGACATGTTGGCCCCTTATCATAGCAAATGACATTGCGGAATCAAAGTAAACAGCTCCTTTTCGAGCAGTAATCGTTTGTTTGCCCGCATTGATCAAGTCGGCGTCCTCCTCTCCTTCAAATGGAAAGGGTCCCATTCCTAATATCCCATTTTCAGATTGAAATTCTACTTCAATGCCTTTTGGAATATAGTTGGCAACCAATGTTGGGATTCCGATGCCTAAATTTACATACCACCCATTTTGAATTTCTTGTGCAATTCTCTTAGCGATACCAATTTTATCCAGTGCCATAATTAAATTTAATTGCCTAAAATTAAGGAGTTTTCTGCAGTTATTGAATTCAAACATTGAAATTGATTAATTATTTCCTGTCTGAAATGGATTATCTGATTTAATGGCTACTGGTTTTTCTAATCGAGCTATGTAAATTCTTTTTCGATTTAGTTCTTTAGGTCCAGCACCTATGACTTCCACTCGGTCACCAATACCATCTGTTTTTGTTTGTGAACTTCTGTATTTCAAACCAGCTATATTACCGATTGAATCGCGTTCCCAGTCTAAAAAAATAACCGAATGTCCCGATTTGTTATTCCTCCAAAACTGAACAAAATCACCCGGCTTTGCCTCATCAAATGATATTTGTTTGCCCCATTTTCTTTTTTCAAAAACATATAAGCACTGAGTTTCAACGGATTCTTTGGATATTCCATACCATTCCTTTTGAAGTTTTTTTAGTTCTGTGGTGGAAATATCCTGAAAAAGATCGTGTTCTAGCATGGTTTGAAAAAAAACAGTGAATGTAAAACCTGAACAATAAGTCCCCGCTTTACTTTTTTTCAAAATCGTATCGTTGTTGAAAACCAAATCCATCGGACATCCTGTGCTAGATAAAACATAGCTACCTCCTTCATGTTTATATGATTCTTTTAGAATAAATTTATTTAAACTTTGACCGAAATAGTTACCCACTAAACAAAAAACACTAAGAACACTTATAATTTTCATATGCGTTATTGATATTTCAAAGATAAAAATTCCAAAGACATCTAATTTTTAATTTTTCACAAATAAAATTGATTAACTTCAAAATATGAAATTAACAGACAAACTAGCTGATTACATTTATCAGCATCAATTCAACCTCCAACAACTAACTATTATTGTGCCGAATGAGCGAGCCGTTAAATTTATTGCAGCTTCGCTTTTCACCAAGTACCAAAAACCTATATTTTCTCCGAGGATATTAACCATAGATAAATGGATTAGAATGGTTTGTCCAAATAATGTAATAGATAAGACTCGATTACTTATTGAATTATACCATGTTCAGGCCACTAATCCAATCGATCAGGGCGAATTGTCTTTCGATCAATTTATGACGTGGGGGCAAATTTTACTACAGGATTTTGATGAAATTGATAGGTATTTACTAGATCATACAACGGTTTTTAAAAACTTAAAGGATATTCGAGAATTAGAAAGTTGGAATGTGGAACCTGAAGAACTTACCATAACCCAACAAAAATTCATGGCGTTTTGGGAGAAATTACCCGATTATTATACCCGATTAAGTGAAATATTGGATGCTAAAAACGCCCTATATTCAGGCAAAGCTTACCGTTGGTTGGCAGATAATTTACCAAGTGTTTTTGGGGGGATAAAAGAAACTTCAGCAGAATTTATATTTATTGGGTTCAATGCACTATCAAAAGCTGAAATGAGCATTATCAAGCAGATGCGATCTCTTTTTGGTGCACATGTTTTAATTGATGCCGATCGCTTTTACCTAGATCAAGAGATGCATGAGGCTGGTAGCTTTTTACGGAAGTTCATGCATGAACTTGAGGTTAAAGAACTTCCTTTTATTAACGATGATCTAATATCCTCAAGTAAAAATATCAAATTGATTGAAAGCACGCAATATACAGGGCAGGTAAAAATTGCGGCATCCATTTTGTCTGAATTAACAGCAGAGGAATTGAATGAAACGTTAGTGCTATTGGCGGATGAGGGCTTGGTAATTCCAATGTTGAGAAATATTCCTAAAATTGTTGGAAAAGCCAATATAACACTTGGTTTACCTCTGAAAAGTACCCCGGCGAAATCTTGGGTTGAACTTTTATTTCGAATTCAAGAAAACAAAAAACGATTTGGTGAAAAGGTGATTTACTTCAATGATTTACAACAATTCATGAATCATCCTTTTATTCAGACTTCCTCTGATTCTATTGAAAAAGAACAATTAGCTACCTTGGAATATCAGTCAAAAAAATTCAATCGAATTGTACAAAAAATTGAAAATTTAGAATTGTCATCACGCATTCATTCCTTGCTTGAATTAGCTTGTAAAGAGTGGAAAATGGATTGGTTGTTTGCTGTTAATACAATTCGTGAATTGAATCAGGCAGTTTATGCATCATTGTCACCTGATTATTTATTTGAACGAGCCGTAGTGCAAAGTTTTGATTCGTCATTAATTGAGCTTGAAAATATTGCTTCAGAAGGGTTTCCTGAAATGGGATTAAAGAGTTTTGCCTTAGTTTTTAAGAATCATGCCTATACGCGCAACATTGCATACCACGGTAATCCAATTGAAGGACTACAAATTATGGGTTTATTGGAAACGCGTATGTTGGATTTTAAACGAATTATTGTTTTGGGATTGAATGAGGGAAGTATGCCGCCTTCAAATGTAATTCAAACATTTATTCCAATTGATTTACGCAGGTATCTCGGTTTGCCATTGCCAAGAGATAAACAAGGACTATTTGCGCATCATTTTTATCGATTATTGCACCAATCCACTGAGCTGTATATCACCTATTGTTCAAGCGGAGAAGCCATCGGAGGGGCAGAACCTAGTCGCTATATTTTGCAATTGGAAATGGAGCTAGCACGGCTAAATAAAAATGTTGTTATTACTAAGGAGCATTATCATATTCCTGAAGAAGAAAACACAATTTTAAACGATGAGATTCAAAAAGATGAGTTTTATTTTAAGCGATTAGATGACTTTTTTTCCAAGCCTTTATCAGCTTCTGCAATTAATAGATATTTGGTCTGTCCGATGGATTTTTATTACCGATACATATTAGAATTTGGTGAGGAAGAAAATTTGGAAGAAGAGGTTGCATCCAATACGATCGGATCGTTTATTCACACTGTTTTAGAGGAGTTGTATTTGCCTTTTGCGTATTTAGATAAATCTGGAAACGTAAAACTAACCGAGCGAATATACTTGACCGTTACTGATATTGATGATATGTTATTGAAGTATGAAAGATTGATTCGAATAGAATACATGAAACATTTTGAAAATAATGCGGCCGCATTTGAAACAGGAAAAAATTTGATTAGTTATAAAATGGCGCTTGAGTTAACAAAAAAAATACTTGAAGCGGAACGCCTTGAAATTCATACAACTGGAATTTCTCGTTGGATTTATCAACTTGAAGGATTGTTGTATTCTTCCGTTGAAATTGATTTGAACGGAGAAAAGAAAACAATTCTCTTCAAAGGATTTGTGGATCGAATTGATGGTGTGGGTGATGCAATGCGTATAATTGATTATAAATCAGGTAAGGTAAAAGCGGAACATGTAAAATTTGCGTTAGGTAAAGACGGAGATGTGATAAAGGCATTTAATAATACAAAGCACGGTGTTCAATTGGTTTTATACTGTATTTTGTTCAAGGAGAAATTTGGTCATTTGCCAAAAGAAGCAGCCATAGCTTCATTGGTGAATGTAAAAGAAGGAATGTTTTGCTTGAACTCGGATAAAATGTCAGTGCAAGAAATAGTTGATTTATTCCCTAAACTGTTGGGACAGATAATCACAGAATTGTATGATGCGTCTATTCCTATCAATCACGAAAGTGAAAGTAAGTACTGTAATTTTTGCTAACCGAATTTTGTTTTTTATGTTCATCTACCAACGAATTTTCGTAATTTCGCGGTGAAAATATTAACCCCTTAATTGATTTAATTATGGTTTTCGATTTGGACATGATAAAAAAAGTGTATGAAAAATACCCGGAACGTATTGCTGCTGCGCGTCAAGTAGTTGGCAGACCTTTAACTCTTTCAGAAAAGATTTTATACGCCCACCTTTGGGATGGGAATGCTTCATCTGCATTTGAAAGAGGTAAGTCATACGTTGATTTTGCTCCAGATCGAGTTGCCATGCAAGATGCAACGGCTCAAATGGCCTTATTACAATTCATGCAAGCGGGCAAGAAAAAAGTTGCTGTTCCGTCTACTGTTCATGCTGATCATTTGATTCAAGCAAAAGTGGGTGCGACTAAAGACCTTCAAGAATCATTGAATCAAAACAATGAGGTTTTTAATTTTTTATCCTCGATTTCTACCAAATATGGAATTGGTTTCTGGAAACCGGGCGCAGGGATCATTCACCAAGTGGTGTTGGAGAACTATGCTTTTCCGGGTGGAATGATGATCGGAACAGACTCCCATACAGTGAATGCTGGAGGATTGGGTATGGTTGCCATAGGTGTTGGTGGAGCAGATGCTGTTGATGTTATGGCAGGAATGGCTTGGGAGTTGAAATTCCCTAAATTAATTGGAGTTAAATTAACTGGAAAATTAAATGGTTGGACTTCAGCCAAAGACGTGATTTTAAAAGTAGCTGATATTCTAACCGTGAAAGGTGGAACAGGTGCAATCGTTGAATATTTTGGAGAAGGTGCAATTTCTCTTTCATGTACTGGAAAAGGAACAATTTGTAATATGGGCGCCGAAATTGGTGCAACCACATCTACGTTTGGATACGATGAATCAATGCGCAGATACTTGAATGCAACTGGTCGCGAGGAGGTGGTGAAAGCAGCAGACGCAATTGCTGAACATTTAACGGGTGATACGGAAGTCTATGCAAATCCACAAATCTATTTTGATGAGGTAATTGAGATTAACTTAAATGAACTTGAACCGCATGTAAATGGACCTTTTACACCAGATCGTGGTACGCCAATTTCAAAGATGCGTGCGGAAGCTTCAGCAAATGGATGGCCTACTAAAGTGGAGTGGGGGTTAATTGGTTCATGTACGAATTCATCCTATGAAGATTTGGCGCGAGCTGCGTCAATTGTGCAACAAGCAGTAGATAATGGAATTGAGCCGAAAGCTGAATTTGGAATCAATCCAGGATCTGAACAAGTACGTTACACAGCAGAACGAGATGGAATTTTAGCTGCTTTTGAAAAAATGGGTACTAAAATTTTTACCAACGCTTGTGGACCATGTATCGGTCAGTGGGATAGAGCAGGAGCAGAGAAACAAGAGAAAAACACGATCGTTCATTCGTTCAATCGAAACTTTTCAAAACGTGCAGATGGAAATCCAAATACCCATGCTTTTGTAACTTCACCAGAAATGGTTGCTGCTTTGGCAATAACGGGTGATTTAGGATTTAATCCACTAACGGATACAATTACCAATTCCAAAGGAGAACAAGTTAAATTAACTGCTCCTGTTGGCGATGAATTGCCAAAAAGAGGTTTTGCCGTAGAAGATAATGGCTACCAAGCTCCAGCTGAAGATGGCAGCGCAGTTGAAATTAAAGTAGCACCAGATTCATCTAGATTGCAATTATTGGATAATTTCCCGATTTGGGATGGTGAAAATATTGAGAATGCTCGATTGCTCATAAAAGTTAAAGGAAAGTGTACAACCGATCATATTTCAATGGCTGGTCCTTGGTTGAAATACAGAGGTCATTTGGATAATATTTCCAACAACCTCCTTATCGGAGCTGAAAATGCTTTTAATGGTAAAGCGAATGACGTAAAAAATCAATTGACTGGTGAATTTGGCGAGGTGCCTGCGGTTCAAAGAGCATATAAGGCAGCAGGAATTCCTTCAATTGTTATTGGTGATCATAACTATGGAGAAGGTTCATCAAGAGAACACGCAGCAATGGAGCCAAGACATTTGGGGGTTTGCGCTGTGATTGTTAAGTCATTTGCACGAATTCATGAGACAAATTTGAAAAAACAAGGAATGCTTGGGTTAACGTTTGCTAATGAAGCCGATTATGATAAAATTCAAGAAAACGACACATTTAATTTTGTAGATTTGATTGATTTTGCACCTGGAAAGACATTGACATTGGAATTGTGTCATGACAATGGTAAAACGGAATCAATTCAATTAAATCATACCTATAATGCTCAGCAAATCGAATGGTTCAAAGCTGGTTCAGCATTAAATTTAATTAAGCTTTCTCAAAATTAATAGCACTAGATATTTTAGTTAATCCCCTTTTCTTTTGAAGAGGGGCCTTTTTTTGCAATGCCTCACTATTTTTTAGCTTCTATTTTTGGGTGATCTTCTGTAGGTCAACCATCTCGAATTTTGCTAATTTTTCTTGATTGGTTTCAATGATTTCCTTGATTAAAAGTAACTCATCCTCTTTTACTTTTGAATCTGTAATTACCTCGACTTGATGAAACCCTTCTTTAATTAATTCTTCAATAAGTACTTTAAAATCGGTATATCCAAAAGATCGTTCAATTAAACAATTTACATTTTGTAAACCCAAATGGCAATGTACCCCTTTAACAAATGATTGATCCTCAGATACAATTACTATGGCAACATACTCTGTTTTAAACATAAAATTTAACAAGAAGGTAAAGGATTCTAATAAGCTGTAGCAAAGTTCTTACTTTAAGATAGATTCAATTCTACCGTAAGATTATGATTGTATGAAATTTCAATAAAAAAAAGCCGATGTAAAATCACCGGCTTATAATATTATCGAAAATTAATTTCGTATGTGTTTTATTACTTGTTGCTGACCATTTTCAGTTTGGAGTAGAATGAAATACATACCTGATGGGATTGTTTCTCTTATCGGGAATAAATTAGATCCAGGTAGCAAATCAGCCGAATTTTCCATGATTTTAGATCCGTTTACATCTTGTAATATATAGGTGAATTTTTGCTGCTCTGCACTTGAAATTTGTAACCAAAATTCATTATTTGATGGATTCGGAATCGTTTTTCCATTCAAATGAATTATGGATTCACATAACGGACTTATTGGCCCATAGAATTTTTGTAATCCATCATTATCTACTTGATTTAAGCGGTAATAGGTTGTATTGGCTGATTTTGATGCATCTTCGAAAGAATAGCTCAATAATTCATTGGAATTACCGGCAGCAGTTTGATTACCTATCGTGTTCCATGTAATTCCGTCTAATGATTTTTGAATCTCAAAATAGGCACTGTTAAATTCGGATGCTGTTTGCCATTTCAAAATGATCGTTTCTTTTCCACATTCAGCTGTAAATGAAAGCAATTCTACAGGCAGCGGTTGATTAGATCCGCCAGCACCACCAAATTCACTGAAAGTTGTCAGTCCATTCCATTCTAAGTAATTAGAATTAGCAAAAACACCTGCTGAACCTTGACTTAACGCATTAGTAAACGATCCCTCTGTTGGCTGATACCATTGTCCAGAACTAATTTTAATTGGTTTAAGATCTCCTTCAGCCATGGTGCCATCCGTAACAAAATCCGCATCCACATAATGTAATTGAATTTTATACGAAAATCCTGTTATATCATTTGGCTCAACAATCCAGTTGCGGTTGAGGTAATTTGTTACAGAGTTATTTAACGTTCCTTGTTTGCTGTCTTGAACACGAACACTCACATACGCATTAGCTCCATAATTACCCGATGCAAAATCTAATACAATTGGCGTGTATTCAGCTACTCCGCCTATATTTCCAACTGGAAAAGTAAATGAGGCTATATCACCGCTACCTTGAGCAAATCGTTTTCTAAGTTCTCCAAGACCTGTTGAAATGATCATATTGGTTGAAGAAAATGTACCAGAGGTTGTTGCGTTTTCTCCGAGTGTTAAGTGGTTTGTTCCCAAGGTGAGTTTACCACTGGATAACGTGAGTGCTCCAACTACAGATAAGTCTTGGCTAATGCTCAGGCCAGCGCTGTTGTTCAATGTCAAGTTATTAATATTTCCTGTAAATGTTGAAGCTGGAATCGATTGAGCTGATGATCCTCCAAACACAACCGTTGCAGAAGCATTGCTGGCATCAATATTTCCTGTGGTTTGGTTAATACTGCCGTTCAAAGTGAGGGTGTTTGCACCAACAGTTAACGTGCCAGAGGTTAAACTTAGGCCACTCGCAATAGTCAAATTTTGACCAGTGCTTAAACCTGAACCATTATTCAAGGTTAAGTTAGCAATATTTCCAGAGAAAGTGGAAGCAGGAATGTTTTGGGAGGATGATCCTCCAAAGACTATTGTCGCCGCTGCATTGCTGGCATCAATAAATCCAGAGGATCGGTTGATGCTTCCATTTAAAGAAAGTGTGTTTGCACCGACAGACAAAACTCCAGTAGTTAATGTCAGAGTTCCGTTGATAGCAAGGGCACTTCCAAGAAATAACAAATTATTAGTGATGCCAATATGTTTCAATGTTAAATTTCCAATGGTATTTGAACCTGAAGTAAAACGTAAAGTTCCAAGATTTCCATTTCCTGTGCGCTCAATCGTAAAATCTGTTGAGGCAGTTGTTGATATACTTGCGGTAGAATTAAGTATAAATGCTGGAGTGCTACCCGCACTACTAAATAACGTAAAATCGTTACCATTCATATTTAGTATAGATCCATCAACTAAAGTAATTCCTCCCCCAGAACCATTCCCAACGTGTAAATTCCCCGAACCTCCATTCGTCGATAATAAAATTGTATTCGCTGTGGTCGATTGAATTCTAAACCAGCGCAATGTATTTCCTGCTCCAATAATTGTTTGTGTCCCTCCCGCAGTGCCATTTGTTGATAATGTAATTGAATTGGCATCGGCAGGTGGTGTTACCGTACCAACGTAGGTTAAGTCACCACTTAATAAAATTGTACTAAAAAGCCCTGAACCGCCATCTATCGTTGTATTCGTAAAAATAAGATTACCTGTTACATTTGTTGTTCCACCTGGAAAAGTTTTCGTTCCTGAACCAGTTAATTTTAGATTTTTGTAAGTTGTTGAAGTCGATAGAGTAATTGGCAAGTCTTTATATTCTAATGTGCTATTTGTTGCAAATGTTCCAAAAGTTGGCGCAGTTGTATTTTCTATTGTAAGTTCAGCGGCATTACTGACATCTACTGTTCCAGTTAGAACAAAACCAGAAGGAATGGTAAAATCTGTACTATTCGTTCCGTCACCAACTAATACTTTGGATGCAGTTCCTGTAACGGTCCAATTCGCTCCAATGGTTGCAGTGGTCCTATTTCTTATTTCATAAATGATACCATCTGTTGAGAAATTACTAGGGGTACTTCCACTTCCATCTGTGTTGCTACCCCATGAATTAATATCATCAAGATTACCAGTTGCTTTGGAATAATAGGATCCTGTTCGTGTACCTGAAACTGCAACATTAGGACTATTAGCTCCGGTGCTAGAATGTGTTATGTTGCCTGAAATAACTCCAAGTGTACTAGCGCTTTGTCTCACAAAAATTGTTACCGGCTCTCCAACTAAATTACCACCAGATGCTGATAAAGTTATCGGATTGGTTGCCGAAAAACTACCACCAGTAGAAGTTGAAATCTCATATCCAGCTGGAGGGGTTATAGTTACATCATTTGATAAATTATCACCGGACACCGTATAGCTTTGTTCCGAACTAGGTGTGGATGAGTTTTGAGAGAAGCCAGTTAGGGAGGTTTGAGAAACAAAAATTTTAGGAGAAGTATTAATTGTTCCTATTAATTTAACATTATCAATTACCCATCTTTCGTTTATATTATCATTCAATAAAGTAATCCTCAATTTTGCTTGAGTTATGTCATTTGGTAAATTTATAGTAATTGTTGAAATCCCACCTGAACCTGAAGAGGAGGTTATGGCAGTTGCAGAATTATTTCCATCATAAGTTATTGTGCTTGTACCAGTGGATGAAAAATCCCAACGTTGGTTTGATGTTGATCCTGCAATTGTTAATTCATTAGAATAAGTTACTCCATTATCAATACTCACAGCAATTGTAACAATATCCCCTGCATCAATTCCATTAGTGTTATTAACCGACATTCCTGCTAGTCTCAAAGTGAAATATGAATTCACATAACTGGTTAATGAAAAATTATCAAAGTTTAGTGTAGAAGTAACTCCTGAAGTTTGCCATCCCCTTGAACCTTCTGAGTAAAGGTTAGCATTTGAGGGTAAACCACTAGCACCATTTGTCCCTGTAGAATAGCTACCACTTGAGTTAGTAAAACCTAAAGTAGGTGTTGCAGGCACAGTCTCAAAATCTTGAATAGCAATAGCAATAGGAGCAGAAATTACGGTAATACTCCCAGCCACATAACTTATTGAATAATTAGCTGAGTTAAAAGTGCCGCCAGTTGCTAAAGAGGGTGTAACTTGAGATGCATACACACCAACTGTATTTCCATCGCCTGTTGTTGAACCTGCTGATCCGTAAGTGATGGTAACTGAACCAATGGTCTCGCTATTTTGTAATCCTGATGATGTGAATGCTGTTGAACCAGCACCTCCTGTTAAAGCAACACCCGCATATTTATTTACATCGTTTGCAGTTATAGTTAAAGA
>CAMAQX010000014.1 GCA_945860455.1 Lishizhenia tianjinensis | reverse complement strand
ATGTAGTTTCCTTCACATTTTCCGCCAAATATTTCATCGATTAATTTTCCTTTGCCCATTGTTTCATTCACAGCTATTCCCATATTGAGTGCAGCTTTTCTCAATTCATCTTCTGATTTTCCCTGAATATCGAATCCAGTAAAATCAATGATCGCCTGACGCATGGTAACCCGTTTGTATGGCGCTTTAAAATCAATAGAATGTTCGCCAAACGTAGCCGATGTAGTTCCATTAACGGCCATGGCACAATGTTCCAAGAGTTGCTCAGTAAACTCCATCATCCAATTGTAATCTTTGTATGCTACGTAGATTTCCATGGCTGTAAATTCAGGATTGTGAGTACGATCCATCCCTTCATTTCTGAAGTTTTTTGAAAATTCGTATACTCCATCAAATCCACCAACTATCAATCTTTTCAAGTATAGTTCATTGGCAATCCGCATATAAAGTGGAATATCCAATGCGTTATGATGCGTAATAAACGGACGAGCAGATGCCCCACCTGGTATTGCTTGTAAAACAGGAGTTTCTACTTCCATGTATCCCGCATCATTAAAAAACTGACGCATTGCATTAAACAATTTTGTTCGTTTAATGAAAATCTCTTTCACTCCCGGGTTCACCACCATATCCACATACCGTTGGCGATAACGCAGTTCTGGATCAGTAAAAGCGTCATGAATTCTTCCTTCCGCATCCGTTTTCGGTAGAGGAAGTGGTTTTAAGGATTTGCTTAATAAGGTGAATTCTTGAACATGTACGGAGATTTCTCCAACTTGGGTTTTAAACAAATATCCTTTTACACCGATAAAGTCACCTAAGTCTAAATACCGTTTAAAAACCTCATTATATAAAGTTTTGTCATCTCCCGGACACAATTCATCACGATTGATATACACTTGAATTCTTCCAGTTGAATCTTGTAATTCAGCAAACGAGGCCTTACCCATTATTCGCTGACTCATCATTCTACCCGCCAAACAAACTTGTTTCCCTTCGTTGAAATTGGATTTAATTTCTTTCGAAAAATCGCTAACTGGATATAATTCAGCTGGATAAGGATTTATACCTAAATCCCTCAGCTTGTTTAATGTTTCACGTCGTTGTATCTCCTGTTCAGAGAGTTCCAAATAACTCATAATTTCAATATTATTCTGCAAAGATAACGATTTTCAGACGCAATAGAGTTTCTGCAAATTGGAAAATACGTTCTAATTATTGGCATTAACAAACAAAAATTAGTGAATTATGCAAGGTGTTCAATTAAATCCATCCACAAGTTCCCAAAGATATTTCATTAACTTTGTGGCCTATGTTAGTAATTAAACAGGCTGAATTTGTAATTTCTTCCACCGATTATAAAAAAGCCCCGAAAGATGGTAAGCCGGAATTTGCATTTATTGGAAGGTCGAATGTAGGGAAATCTTCTTTGATCAATATGCTTACCGGAAACAAAAAATTGGCAAAAACTTCAGGGACACCAGGTAAAACAAGACTAATAAACCATTTCATTATCAATGAGAATTGGTACTTGGTGGATTTACCCGGCTATGGTTATGCACGAGCTTCAAAAAAAGACCGCGCTACATGGGAAAAATTCATTGTAGACTATTTAATAAAATGTGAATCCTTAATCAATCTTTTTGTATTGGTTGATGCCCGTTTAGAACCCCAGAAAATTGACATCGAATTTATAAATTGGTGTGGTGAAAAACAAATTCCCTTTTCAATTATTTTTACGAAATTGGACAAATTATCGGCTTCTGAATTTTCAAGAAATTTAATGAAATTCAAAAAAGAATTAGCGAAATCTTGGGGAACGATTCCTCCTGTTTTCTCCACATCAAGTACATCTAAGCACGGAAAAGAAAGCGTTTTGAATTACATTGAAGAAATTCTAAAGGCTATTGGATAGGCTTAAAATAAGCCATTGATAAATCCATTGTTTCCAGGGAATTCACTTGAAAATCTCGCAACATAAGATTCAACACAACGAAAAAATCATCTGAGTAAACAGGAATTACTAAGGCTTCATCCATTAAAATCTTATTGCATTGGTTTAGGAAAAATATTCGATTCTGAGTGTTTTGTTCAACGAGCGATTTTTCGTAGTTTTCATCGAATAAAGAATTCGTAGTGCTAATATTTCCCCAATAAGGATTTACACTGGCGTGTTCAGCATAAAATATACTTAAAAAACTTTCGGGATCCGGATAATCTGCCACCCAGCCGGAACGCCAAATCAGAGCATCTCCTCCAGAAATTGCCTCCGTTTTCTCAATAAAAGAACAATATTGCAGTTGAATATTAATACCCAAATTCGTTTTTAATTGAGCAATAATATCCCTTGTCCACTTGCTTACTGAGCTACCAACCATGGAATTGACCCATAATTTAAGTGATGGGAAACCTACTCCACCTGGATAGCCCGCCTCGGCTAATTCTTGTTTTGCTTTTACGGGATCAAATAGAAGTTGGATTGTTGAGTCCGAAACAAACCCATCCATAGCTGGAATAAACCCATTTACTGCCGGAAAACCTTCGCCCAATAAAACATCATTTACAATCTTAATTCGATCAATGGCCAACTGAAATGCTTTGCGGACATGGATGTTATTGAAGGGTTCTTTATCCAATGAAAAAGCCAAGAAATTGATTGATGAACTTTTCCGAGAAAAAATGCGGTGGCGTATCGTTTTACCTCTTTGAGCTTCTGCCAATGAACCAAAAAGATCTTGCACATTTTCAACAGGAACTTCCAAAACTATGTCCACCTGATTTTTTTCAAAAGCCAGCAATTCGCTATTTTTATCTTTCACGTATTTCATGCTCAAAGAAGCCAAAAAAGGCAATTGATTACCAAAAGAATCTTTTCTCCAATAACGGTTATTTCGTTTGAGCCGAATCCCTTCCTCATTCATTTTATCCAATTGAAAAGGTCCAGTACCTACCGGGTTCTTCAACATTTTCGTACCATAATGGAGGTAGGCCTCCTTCGGGAAAATCCCCAAGCCTGGATGAGACAAAATCTTTTCAAACTCAGCGTATGGTTTAGTTAGCGAAATTGACAGTGAATATTCATCGATAATCTTAATGCCCGAAATATGAGTAGCAGAAAGCGATTTTTTTGAAACTTTGTGAAATTCATTAGCCCCCTTAATTTTATTCACCAATAAATGTGCTAGGTGATTTAACGACAGGCCCGAACAAGCGAATTCTAGAACATATTGAATATCAGCAGCATTTAGCTCTCTCGTTTTTTCTTCGAAACAGTCGTTTTCGTGAAAATAAATACCTTTTCGTAATTTTATGGTGTGTTTCAGTCCATCTGCAGACACGAAATGTTCCTCTATTAAATTAGGAATAACTTTTTTTCCGGATGGGTCTTCTTTGAAAAGGGACTCAAAAATCTGTGTGTTGATTCGCTGAGAATACAAATCCAATGAATGCATCGGAAAGAGATTTGTTACTTTTTCCAATGACATAAAGCGAAATTCACCGCCGTAACTTTTTCCTCCTAGAGCCACTTTCGGCAACTCGTTTTCATTGGAGGAACAAGCAACCAATAAATAAGGTAAAATTAATATTGAAATCCACTTTATCATTGATTCAATAAATTACTATCCATTTTCAGCGACAACTTCCTGTACTTCAGGTAGATGTTGTTTCAATAAATTTTCAATTCCCCCTTTAAGCGTTGCAGTGGAAGAAGGACAACCAGAACAAGATCCTTTTAGAACCACAGTTACCTTTCCGTCTGAAAATCCTCTATAATCAATAGCACCACCATCGCTTTCAACCGCGGGTCTAACATACTCATCAAGTAGCGAACGAATGGTGTCATCAATTTCGTGGGGTTCGTAGACTGCAATGGTTGCAGTGTTTTCTACAACTACTGGTTTTTCTGGTGGCATTTGAACCAAAACATCGTTTCCATCAGCAATCCAGTTTTTCACAAACTCACGCAATTCCATAGTAATAAAATCCCAAGGAACGTTATCTGTTTTAGTTATCGTAACAAAATTCGCGGCAATGAAAACGCCGTTGACAAATGGAAATTTGAATAACTCTTCCGCAAAAGGAGAATACCCTTTAGATGCTGCACTATTTTTAAATTCGACAGATTCTCCACTAACCAATAAATATTTGTTTGCCACAAATTTCATAGTGGTTGGATTTGGAGTCATTTCTGTATAAACCGTAACTGGAACTTGCATTTTAATAGAATTTAGAACAAATTTAACCATTTTGCACTTGATAAAGTTGCGAAAGAGGGGAAAACTACTTACTAATGTTTCGAGTTACTTGAAAGGAACCAATGATTAAATAATATACATCCGATTTTAATTGGCTTTTCTTCGCAATTCTAATGTTTGTATGAAATATTTTACTGGCCAATTTTGTAAGTAGGGGAAACCTTTTATGGGTTACACCTTCATTTTTTATAACGGATTCAGCTTTTATTGGAACTTCTTCCTTTGAATGAGATGCAAACTCTTCTTGTTGCTTAATCTCCTTCCTTTCTATTCTTAAATTTTCAAGAAGAGAATCAATGATTACAGGTTGTATATCTGTTTGTTGAACTAAACTTTGATTTTTATGATTTTCGGGAATTTGATTTGAAGGAACGACTATCTTCTTCTTTACGACTTTTAGTGACCCTTTGGCAAGAAACGAATTTGAAAAATTTGACGTATCAGAATTACCCTTTATTTTTTGAATCTGCTTTGGAGTTGACTTTACAGTTCGGTTAATATTTGAACCTGTTGTCTGCTCTGTGTTATTATATTTAAAAATCACCAAACAAACAACACAAGCAGCCGCCAAAGTATATATGAAACGGTTAAATAGTGACAAATTACCCTTCCGTTTTTTGAGTTTTAATTTGTCCTTGTAAACAATAGCGAAATCTGGAGCTAATTTGGTGTGAGCAAAAAGTTTGGCTGATTGACTAAATGCCTCATTGCTTTTTTCAAACGATTCTAACTCTTTTTGCTTTTCTGCAGATAAAATCCCATCCATATATGCCGATTGAAAAAAGGATAAAGAGGAAGCATTAATTGGCGAATCTTCTTCAGAAAATTGATATAAATTTTCCTTTATTTGTTCAGGACATTTCTCATGAAAATGAGTTTTAACATGAAAATCAAGATCGTTTAAGGTTGTTTTTAAAGACGGATTATTCTCTAAAAAAAGCAACAATTCATTGCGATCTGTTTCACTTAAATTTCCTTCGAAAAAATCCAAGTAAAATGCTTCAAAATTAGTATAATTGATTTTCTGTTTCATTACACAACATTCTCTATGCGAACAAAATATTCTTTCATTTGCTTACGTGCCCTAAAAATATAGACTTTCACTTGGGTTTCGGATAATCCAGTCATTTCACCAATTTCTGAATAGGTATATCCTTCATAATCGCGAAATAGCAACACTGTTTTTTGTATGTAATTCAATTGTTGAAGTGCTTCTTCAATTGTTGATTCTAAATCGAAAGGGTGTGGTTCTTTTGAAATAAATAAGTGACCTTGTGATGAATTATTCTGGATTGTTTTGGGTTTTTTGGACCAATCAACCACTAAATGATAAAGTGTAGTAAACAAATAGGATTTGACTTTTTCGGCTTGTATAGTTTCTCTCTTTTCCCACACTTTCATGAACGTATCTTGAACCAAATCTTGTGCAATATCGCGATCCGAGACTTGCTTTAGGGCAAACCTGTATAATCCATCAGAGTATAAATCAACGGCAGTATTGTAATCGCCTCGTTTCATTGAGTTAATAAGACAGAAAAGAAGAGTAAAAGTTACAATTAATTATAAAATAACTTGTCTTTGAATTGTAAGATTTTCACCCGCTTCGTTTTGGGATCTATAACGAGCATATTGGATAAAATAAATGATTTTTCATTGTAATAAATTTCTTTTTCTTCTTTGAAATCGCTGAAGGAATAGGAATAAATATTAGTTAGGTTTCCAAAAGCGTCATACTTAAATCTTTTTTCTTCTACTGGGTCCTCAGATGCGCCACTGAATTTTTTGATCGATTCTACCCATCCATGATTATCGTAAGTGAATGTTTTCTTGTAAACCCCCGCTGTCGTTCTCGATTGTTCAATTTCTTCAATTAAGTATTTATCAGCATTGTACTTTCGGGTTATTTCCAGATAGGGTAAATTGTAATTATTATAAATTATTTGTTTTTCCATCAGTTCAGAGACCTCATATTTCATGGATTCTTCACTAATTACAAAAGATTCCTTTATTTGATTGTTTTCATCCAAAATATCGCGTCGATATACTTGTTTCTGTATGCGTCCATCTTCATTGTATTCATTAAGGATCGAGGTATACCCATTGAATTCTTTTTTCCGATGTTGCGTAAGTAAATTAGCGTCATTGTAATAGAAAAAATTTTCCAAGGAATCTTTCCGTTCAGTTCCTTGATAGGTTTCCAGTGTGTAACTTAATCTGCCTTTATCATCAAATTCATAGACGGAATACAGACCCGTTTGCATGATTGAAGTCGTTGGGCTGGTAATTGAAAAATTTCCCTTCAGTCGTTTAATTTTGTTTTTATAGATAAATGATTGATTAAAAAATGGAAGTTGAGAAAACGCATTTCCTTCTTTATTATCAATCATTTGAGCGTTTCCTGAGAAAAGGAAAAAATAAGGAAAAATAAGAAATCCGAATCGAATTTTACGCATGAAATAAATTGTTACACCTTACTTTTCTGAAGAGCAAAGGTGATGAGCAGTGTGAACAAGAAAAAAAGTCCGGATAATACATTGATTATTCCATTTGACACTACCAACATTTTTAAAAGTAAAAACATACCGATAGATAAAATAAAACTAGTAAATCCAACCGTTCGGATGAGTAATGTTGCTTTTTGAGAAGGCCCTGATATTGCAATCCCAAGGGCAAGGCAAAGGGAAAAAATGAGAAACATATTTAAACCAATTGTAAGTTTAAAATTAGTCGAACTCTCAAAAAATGCCGGTATTAACAAAAATCCATAAGCCATCAAAGCAGCTATGGATACTGCGAAAGAAAGTAAAATATAGTTAATTTTCATCGTTAAAAGTTAGGGTAATTGGGGTGGAACAAGTGCAATATACTTCAATATATCTGGCATTTCTTCAATTTTTTTCCATGCAGCATTGCCTGGTTTCCAAGCAAGCGTTTCCTTGTTTATCTTTCCATTTTGTATCAAGTCCAAGGTTTCTTTCCCCGAAAATGGTCCCATTGCTTGATTTTCAAGTGCAAAAAAGAACAATTCAGCAGAAAGATTGGAAGGAGGTCCATGAGACGCGCCTGGTGTAATGGAATTATTAATTGTATAATTCATTGAAGCAACCATTTGCCGAGAGATGGCCAATCCTAGTCCAAATTCAACGAGTTTATCTACTGAAAAAAAATCGGAATCATTCATCGTAATATAGTTAAATTGTTGGTGGAATGGGTGGTGGAACTTGAGAGAAGAGCGAGATTAACTCTTGAACCAACTCCGCCTTTTCCCAATTTCCCATCCCTGCTTTCCAAACATGCGTTTCTTTTGTGAGCTGATTATTCGCAACTAATTGTGTTAGTTCTGTCATTGAAAATGGTCCTGCTTGTTGTCCGTTCAAAACAATGAAATAACTAATGGAAGTTGGTAAAGGAGGTGGAGCCTGTTGATTTTGATTTATGTTTTGTCCCATTTGATTCATCATTCCTGCCATTTGATTTCCCATAGCGCCTCCGAGAGCCATTCCGGTCATCATTCCCGCCGGATTCATTCCTGAACCTTCGCCGCCTCCAACTTGACCCATCGCCCCTAAACTATTGGCAGCTGTTTTGAGTACATCTGCTTGCTGATTCAACGCATGTGTATTAATGAAGTTGGTTTCCGTTTGTAGTTTTTGAGCACGTTGGGCCTCTTCCCTTTGCACCCGAAGGGTTTCTTCTAAGTTCTGTGCATTAATTTCTTGTGTATCTACCAAATTTTTAATATTCACCGCGTTTTGGGCGTCAATAGTCTTAGTGACTTGATCTGCCGTAATGGCAGCCAATTTTTGATAATCTTCTGTTTCCTTATTGATTTCAATGGCGCTAATATCCAACGCTTTTAAATTGAGTCCAAAATCCGTTATAAGTCGTTGTTGAATTTCTGGAGTAATGCGCTCATTTACTTCAATGATGTTTCGCTCAATTTGTATGACCGGCCTTTGTGTTTCATTGGGTAAATTGGTTACAACTTGTTTAATTCTTTTGGTTATGGCATCTTTCACTTGATTGAATAAATCTTCTTTATTAAAATCAATTAATCGATTCAGCTGGATAAATGACTGGTAATCCGTTAAATTAAATGTTAATGTTCCACGAACAGAAACAGGAACTGAAAAATCAAGAAAGCGTGGATCAAAGACATCAAAATAAGGAATTCCAAATTTTAACTGATTATTACCTGAAACATTAATAAAATAAACTTCCGCTTGGAAAGGGCTTTGACCTCCAAATGCCGTTCCAACGATGTTTGAGAGAATAGGAAAATTTGCTGTTTTGATGGTTTCATCATGTGGCCCCACAATAAAATCTTGAATTTCGCCTCCGTCTTTAGAATATACAAATACGGCAACTTCTCCTTGTTTCACCCGCAAGCTACTTCCATAGCGAATCGAATTTTCTTTTAGTGAATTTTCGGAACTACCTACTGGCCGCCATTTCCAAACCAAATAATCTGGTTCATCACAACGGATAACATCCATAAAACCACCTTCTGAACTTTTAAATAAACCCATAATTTAATTTATTTCAATTTGTTTTGCATAGTTATTTATTTCTAAAAGAATTTTAGGATCCTCTTTCAGTGAAAATCGTGCTTTAATGATGATTTGTTCGCATTTTGTTTTCCAAACAGGAACCATTTCATTGTGAACTTTGTTTTCAGCCGAATTCCGAGTTAAAAAATTTCCTTTTTGTTTTGCCTTGGGCAATGCCAATGCTAAAAACTCAAGCATGTCCACTTTTGTCGTTGGAATAGGGAAACTAGAAATAACCTCCATTTTTTTTCGCTCAATAGTTCCTGGACCTAAAATACTCGAGAATGATTTTGCGTAAAAATTACCAATAGCAGCCATGGGATTGGATAAATCGGTTTCATCTTGTCGAGAGGACTCAATTTCATTCAACATCTCGAATAATTTTTGTATCGTAACATTCGTGTCACGTTGTGAAATTTCAAAATTACAATCCGTGCAACGTGCCGCATAAGCAGGAAGAACCCCACCACAAGCCGGACATTTAGATAAATCTGATTTTGTTTGCTTGATTTCAGTTGGAATCACAGGGGGCATTTCTGTCGCCACTTTCTCAACAATTGGGTCTCCCTCAGTTTTATCAGCATTTTTTTCAAACAGCCGGGCATCTAAAACCATTTCAAATTCATCTTGATCTATTCCTGCTTCCACTGCTTTACGGATCAATACCTCTCTTTCCTTTTCGGTTAAAACCCCATCCACTAAGGCAAGTTTCATGAATGATTCAATTCGTTCGTCGTACATTTTTTACTTTTATTGGATTTCAATACTTTCAAAGATATTAATTTATTTTTAACGTTGCTTTCATATAAGAAATCAATGAAACAACAAGAGTGTGTAAATAGTACTATTCGTTTAACAAACAATTTGATAAAAATAAAAGTAATAGGGGCTAATTAAAAAAATTAACTTAAATTTAGCATACAAAAAACATTCTGTAAATACTCAAAAGCATTTATGACCGATCCTACCTATTTAACAGAAGAAAAAGTTGACCTGAAAGCGGCATTGAAAAAATTCTTCGGATTTGATCAATTCAAAGGCAAGCAAGAAGCTGTTATTGAAAATGTGATTTCTGGAAAAAACACTTTTGTCATCATGCCAACCGGTGGTGGTAAATCACTCTGTTATCAGCTTCCCGCACTTATATC
The DNA here is from genome assembly GCA_945860455.1 of Lishizhenia tianjinensis. Lineage (GTDB taxonomy): Bacteria > Bacteroidota > Bacteroidia > Flavobacteriales_D > Crocinitomicaceae > UBA952. The sequence continues at coordinate 12,561 of CAMAQX010000014.1, read as the reverse complement.
AACCGGCACCGCCATAATCGTTTCTCCATTAATTGCATTAATGAAAAACCAAGTGGATTCCATGCGGAATGTAAGCGATAACGAAGCAGTTGCCCATTTTCTAAATTCCTCGCTTTCCAAAACAGAGATTACTAAAGTTAAAAAAGACATACAATCGGGAATAACGAAAATGTTGTTCGTCGCACCTGAATCCCTCACCAAGCAAGAAAACATCGATTTTTTAATCTCGGTTGAAGTTTCGTTCTTTGCGATTGATGAAGCACATTGTATTTCAGAATGGGGGCATGATTTCAGGCCAGAATATAGAAGACTGCGCGAAATTTTCGAACGAATTTCAACTGTTCCAATTATTGCTTTAACGGCTACAGCTACCCCGAAAGTTCAGTATGACATTCAGAAAAACCTGAATATGTTGGATGCTAAGGTATTCAAATCATCATTCAATAGAGATAATTTGTTTTATGAAATAAGGCCAAAAAGGGATGTAGAAAAGCAAATTGTAAAATACATTAAAAACCAAGCGGGCAAAAGTGGAATAATTTACTGCCTAAGCAGAAAGAAGGTGGAGGAAATTGCTGAATTACTGCAGGTTAATGGGATTCAAGCACTCCCCTATCATGCAGGATTAGATGCTACATCACGTGCCAGACATCAAGATATGTTTTTGATGGAGGAAGTGGATGTAATCGTTGCTACTATTGCTTTTGGAATGGGTATCGATAAACCCGACGTGCGCTATGTAATTCATCATGATATTCCTAAATCGATTGAAAGTTATTACCAAGAAACTGGAAGAGCAGGAAGAGATGGCGGTGAGGGTGAGTGTATTGCGTTTTACAGTTATAAGGATATTGAAAAACTAGAAAAATTCCTTCAAGGAAAACCGGTTTCTGAACAAGAAATAGGAAAACAATTATTGGGGGAAATGGTTTCATACGCCGAAACTTCCCTGTGCAGAAGGAAATTTGTTCTTCATTATTTTGGCGAGCAATTCGACGAAAAAAGATGTTCCGAAAATTGTGACAACTGTAAAAATCCTAAAGAACGAAAAGAAGGTGCAGCTTACGTTTCAATGTTATTACAAGCCGTGCACCTACTGAATGAATCGCAAAAAGCAAAACATTACTGTGCGTTTCTGGCAGGAAATGTTACCTCGGATATTAAGTCCTATCAACACGATAGTTTGGCTCTGTTTGGCGTTGGAAAAGAAAAAGATGAACATTTTTGGAATGCAGTTATTCGACAAACGACCGTTGCGGGATTAATTTCTAAGGATATTGAAACCTACGGAATTATAAAAATAACAAAGGACGGAGAAGAATTTCTATTGAATCCAAAACCTTTTATGTTGATTCAAGAAAGAGATTTCTCGAACACTGATGATGATGATTCATTGATCTCCCCGGGGAATAAAGGAGGAGCCTTTGATGATGTTTTATATGAAATGTTATTGGATTTGCGGAAATCGCTTTCTAAACAAAGAAATATTCCACCTTTTGTGATTTTTCAAGATCCTTCCTTGAAAGACATGTGTTTTCATTATCCTATTTCTCTGGACGAATTAACAAACATTCAAGGGGTTGGAACTGGAAAAGCGACACGTTATGGTGAGCCATTTGTGGCTTTGATTGAGAAATATGTTTCAGAAAATGATATTGAACGGCCACAAGACATGGTAATCAAATCGTTGGTAAACAAATCTGGTTTGAAAGTCCAATTGATTCAAAACATCGATCGAAAACTTCCGTTGGAAGACATTGGTCATTCTCAAGGAAAAAAACTTCCTGAAATTATTGACGAAATTGAAGCAATCGTCTCATCAGGAACACGCGTAAACATAAACTATTACATTGAAACATTGATGGATAGTGAAAATCAAGAAGAAATTTACACCTATTTTTCAGAAGCTGAATCGGACGATATTGTTGCAGCCTATCACGAATTTGATGGCTTGTACTCAGAGGAAGAATTGAGATTAATGCGCATTAAATTCATGAGCGAAATGGCAAACTAATCACTTGATTTCGGGCTACATTTTAATCTTTACCAACCTATCAATCGCCCTCTTTTACGTATAAAACACTTTGTATGAAGTGCACTTCTTCATTATCTAATAAACGTGGCCATTTTTACTAAGGAATAATTCTCAGCATTGGAGAATTATAAATGCGAATACTGTATCTTTGCATTCCAAAATAAATAAATATGCGTCTTGTTACGGTTGGTAGTGTTGCCTTTGATGCCATTGAAACTCCATTTGGCAAAACAAACAAAATTGTTGGTGGAGCAGGGACTTTCATTTCCTTGTCTGCATCGTTTTTCATAAAAAATCAAGGGATTATTTCAGTTGTGGGTGATGACTTTCCAACGGAAACGTTAGAATTCATGAAAACCCGAGGGATAAATACAGCGGGAATTCAAATAAAAGAAGGTGAAAAAACTTTTTTTTGGTCAGGAAAATACCACAATGATATGAATTCGCGTGATACATTAATTACAGAGTTGAATGTCCTGGAAAATTTTGATCCAATTGTGCCCGAAGAATTTCAGAATGCTGATTATCTGATGCTTGGAAATCTTTCTCCACAGGTTCAACGTCAAGTGATTGAGCGTATGGGAAGTAGGCCAAAATTAATTGCTATGGATACCATGAATTTTTGGATGGATATAGCTCTAACTGATTTAATGCAAACCATTTCGATGGTAGATGTGTTAATAATAAATGATGAAGAAGCGCGCCAATTATCTAAAGAATATTCTTTAATGAAATCTTCCAAAGTAATCCGTGCCATGGGTCCAAAAATTTTAATTATTAAGAAAGGGGAACACGGAGCTTTATTGTTTCATGAAGAACATGTTTTCTTTGCTCCAGCTTTACCGCTAGAAGATGTCTTTGACCCAACCGGTGCAGGAGATACTTTTGCTGGTGGTTTTATTGGGTATATTGCCGCCACGGATGACACCTCTTTCGAAAACATGAAACGAGCAATTATTGCCGGATCAGCATTGGCATCATTTAGTGTTGAAAAATTTGGTACGGAGCGCCTTACTGAAATATCTGAAAAAGACATGAATGAGCGCATGCACCAATTTGTGACGCTTACCAATTTTGAAATGAATCAACTGGCCTAACTTATTACTTATGGAAACTAATCCTTTTATTCAAGAAATTACTCTTTTACTTCAAGCTGAAGATTTACTAAATATTGGAAAAGAAGCGCAAGAACTTAAAGTGAAATTTGATGACTTTATTTTAGAAGAAGAGCACAAAGAGCAAGTCAACCAATTAAATGCGGGTGAATCGGGTGAGCAATATGAATCAAAAGATTTTACTGAGCTCAAAGATGCTTTTTATGTTCAATATACAGCGTTTAAAATGAAAAGGAATGAACAAAAAACATTAAAGGAAGCGCTTGAAAAAGAAAATCTGAGACATAAAAAATCGTTGGTTGAAAAATTGCAAGAGGTCATTGAAAATGAAGAAAATATTGGTGCAGCATACAATGCACAAAAAGAAATCCATGAAACCTGGAAAAAAATAGGCGATATTCCACGAGATAAGCGGGACGAAATTCAACGTGATTATTCGCGCATGCTGGAGATTTTCTTTCACAATATGAAAATTTATCAGGAATTAAAAGACCATGATTTTCACCGAAATACTCAGCTAAAATTAGCGCTAATTAATCAATTGGAAATCCTTAAAAATTCAACCAATGTAAAAGATATGGAGTCTGCATTACGCACAATTCAAAACGAATGGGAAGAAATTGGACCTGTGCAAAACGATGAATGGGAAAAGTTAAAAACCAACTATTGGGATGCTGTTCGGGCAGTTTATGAAAAAATTAATCAATTTTATAACGAACGAAGAAACATACAACTAGACAACTTAGAAAAGAAAAAAGATTTACTCACCCAAGTCAATCAGTTAAACGAAAAACTTGCTGAAAATCTAACAGCAAAGAATTGGGAAACCGCCACTGAGAACTTATTGAAGATTCAAGCGAATTGGAAAACGATTGGTCAGGCGCCTAAAAAGGAAAATGAAGAAATTTGGAAAACTTTCCGCGCGGCTTGCGATGTGTTTTTTCAAGCAAAAAAAGGATTTTATAAAGATATAGAGGCGCATCAAACCGAAATTGCGGATAAAAAACGAAAATTAATTGAAGAGGCTAAGAAAATTCAGAACTCTACGGATTGGCGCTCAACCTCCGAGAAACTCATTCGCTTTCAAAAGGAATGGAAGAATTCTGGACATGCCGGACAGCGATTTGAGAATAAACTCTGGAGTGAATTCAGAGCAACCTGTGATGTCTTTTTTAATGCCCGTGAAACCAATTTAAAAGAGCAAGAAGCGGAGCTTATCACCAATTTGGAGTCAAAAAAACAAATTTTGGAACTACTTACCAATTTTGTTGCTTCAGGTGAAAAATTGACTGATCTAAATGCTTTAAAAGAATTTGCTGATTCGTGGAAAGCAATTGGCTCTGTTCCGGCTGAAGGGCGAGATGAATTATATCAATCGTATAAAAAAATCCTAGATGCCCATTACGAGAAATTACAAATTGATCCAGCTGAGAAGGAATTAATTATTTATAAGGCAAGATTTGAATCATTGCCCGCAGGAACGGACAGAATTCAATCGATTCAGCGTGAGAAAACATTTATTCGTAAGCAAATAGACCAATTGAATGCTGAAATAAATCAAATGGAAAATAACCTGAGCTTTTTTGCCAAGTCCAAAGGAGCCGATGCGTTGAGAAAGGAAGTGGATGGAAAAATTCAGCAAATTCATCAACGTATTAGCGTTTTTAAACAAAAATTGAAAGCCATTCCAAATGAATAGTTTTATCAATGTTTTAACGCTTTTTATAACTTTTCCCATTTTGGCTTTGGCCATATTTATTGGATTCGATATTCCATTTGACTCATTTGGAATTACGGGTACTGAAATCCCCTATCGTTTTGAAGTATTCGCTGGACTAGGTTTTGTGTTGTTTTTAATCCAATTGAGGAGATCCACACGCCGATGGATGGCTCTATCCATGGTTGCAAAATTGAATCGATTTCAATGGAATCAACCGGTTAGTGGACCAAGGAAAAAACGAGTTGCAACTTATAATTTAATTGAGGTTACCGTAATGGTTGTATTAAGTTATGGCTTGTATACAATAACGAAAGAATCAATCGTGCCTGCAATTGTGTTTTTGGCTTTTGGTCTGGATTCATTGGTTTTCACCCTCCTTGGAAGAAACAAATACCGAGTAGGACTATCATCTAAAGCTATTCTAGTGGCAGATCGAGAAATCATATTAATTTACTTTGTAGGACTAAGAAAAGTTGCCATTCAACAACAAACAGTCTATTTCGATTACATCAATAACCTACAACTCACCTTTCCGTTGGACTGTATCGAGGAGCACAATAAACACGATTTTTTTGAAGCATTACATAACGTTATAGACAAGGATCAGGTATTTTTTAGTAATATTCAACAAACTTTATAACCCCCCAATGAATAAAACGCAAATTTTAATTGTTGAAGATGATTATAGCTTTGCAGATTTAGTCCAGTTTCAACTGACGACTGTTGGGTTTGAATCGGAATTTATTTTAGCCATTGCGTCCATTGAAGAAGCCAAAGAAGCATCTCAAGAGTTTATTCCCGAAGTCATTTTACTTGACCTAAATATATTGGATTCTAATGGGATAGTTACGTATGATTCCATCACTGAAATATTTCCACATGCATCAGTCATCGTGCTTTCAGGATTGGATGATAAGTCAATTGCGCTTCAAATTGTATCAAAGGGCGCCCAAGATTATATATTAAAAAGTGATATAAAACCTGAATTATTAGAAAAAACTATTAATTATGGTGGGTTACGAAAAAAATTAAAAGATGAACTGGAAGAGTCTGAAAAGAAATACCGGGATGTTTTTTATAATTCACCAAAGCCCATGTTCAAATTAAAGGGTGAATCTTTAATGATTGAAATGGCTAATCAAGCATCACATGATCTATACAAGGTTCCTCATGGTGAATTTGATGGATTGAGTTTTTACGAATTTAATTCGCTTGGCAATACCCCATTTCTCAATTTAGCGAGCGAGTCTTCATTTCGAAAAGAATTTATTCAAGAAACACTAACTGGAGAGAAAAAAACAGTTGAGGTGATATTAAACAAACTCGATTCTTTGGATGAAGTCATGTTTATCGCTCACATAATAGATCGAACGGAAGAACTGGAATTTGAACGAAAAAAATATGAAATCATTTCGCATGCAGAAGAAAGTGAAAAAAAGAAAATAGCACGGGAATTACATGATGGGTTGGGTCAAAATATGGTTTTGTTAAATTTACTTTATCAAAGTGTAACACCTCCGTCTGACCAACAAAACCAATTTGATGAGATCGGACATTTGATTCAAAACTGCATTCGAGAGTTAAAGGAAATCGCTTATAATTTGCTCCCGCCAGAATTGGATCATGGGTTTTTAAATGCCATCCATCGCTTTGCGCATAGGGTAAATTCTATTGGTGCAATGGATTTTATAGTAGATATTCAAGAGGGATTTTCCGAAGAAGATCTACTAAATATTGATAAATTCAATTTATACAGGATTGTGCAGGAATTCGTTAATAACTCCATTAAACATTCCCTTGCGAAAACAGTGAATTTTAAGATTGAAAAAACATTTAATGATATCACTATTTCAATTTCAGATAACGGCATTGGGTTCGATGAGGATAATGTCCGAAAAGGATTAGGGATTCAAAACGTACAGCATCGCATTAAAATGGCCAAAATCAAAGGGGATTTTAAAAGCACCCTGGGAAATGGCGCGGAATTAAGACTGGTAATCAATCGATTTTAATCTTTTCCAACATTACCATTTCAGTTAATAATAACCTATATTTGCACCGATAATTTAATTAAATGAGTATTTCAAGATTTTACATGCGATTTTTACTTATCGCAACACTAGTTTGTCCGATTCTATGGCAGAAAAGTTTGGCTCAAAGCCCCATTGCATCTTTTACAACGCTTCCTGCAAGTTCAGTTGGCACGGTAACTATTTGTCAAGGGCAGCAAGTGACGCTGATATTACATCAGGTTCAGTTACCTTAACCTTAACATCGGCTGATCCTGTTGGAGAATGTGTTTCTTCTTCAGATCAGATAACTGTAACCTTATTTGAGTCTCCTACTGTAAATGCAGGAACCGATGTAGCGATTTGTTCAGGCAGCACAATTACATTAAGCGGCGCTTTTGGTGCTACAGCTACTTCTGCTTCGTGGTCAAGTTCTAGTTCTGGCACATTCTCTAGTGCTAGTTCTTTGACTGCTATTTATACACCTAGTCAAGCTGATATTACCAATGGTTCTGTAACATTGACCCTAACCACCAATGATCCTGCGGGACCTTGTGGGGCAGTAACCGATGCAATGATTCTAACCATTAATCAACCCGCAACTGTAAATGCAGGATTAGATCAGCAAGTATGTGTAAATGGTTCACCAACTTCTTTAGCGGGTAACATCACTGAAGGTTCAACAAGTGGTACTTGGACAACGAGTGGTACAGGTACTTTCGGTAACTCTCCCATTTTTATGGATGATCAAGTTATGAATGCCTATAAAAAAATAAGTTGGTCAGGTGTTCTTGGAGTTGGGTCATTTCGTGAACTTGGTAAAAGAAGTCCATTATCTTTGTCATTTGGTTTACGTGTTCATTATGGTTTAACAACAATTGAAGGTGTAACTCCAACGGGTGGTTGAGGTGTTGGATTTTTCTTTTTACAAGATAAAATCGTAATTGAAACAAGAACAAAAAATACGCTAATAGCTATTTTATTTATTTTCATACTGGGTTTAATTCATAACTAAATTATCTAATTAACGCACATAAAACTCCAAATCTCAAAAAAATCAGCCTCTTTTGATAAAATGAAGGTTAAAAGTTGTTCGTTCGGCTGTTGAATTAATTGTTATATGACCACCATGATTTTCAATAATCGATTTTACAATACTCAACCCCAAACCACGATGAATTGACTTATCTTTTGTTGAGAAAAACCGGTCGAAAATACGTGGAAGAACATCATCAGATATTTTAGCGCCATTATTGGAAAAAGATAGAATTTCATAGTCTTCAGTGGATTGATGGATTATCTCTAAAATTCGTGTGCCCGAAATCTCAGTGAGTGCCTCAGACATGTTCTGAATCAATAGATTAGTCAATTGTATAAATTGATTTTGATCTACGTACAAGAACTGATTTGGCTCAATGGTTAGGTGGACGTGAATAGTTCGTTTTGTCAATTTTTCATCCAATTCAATTACCTTTGTAATGGTATCATACAAACTAGTTTTCTCTATTGTTCTAATATTTAGGTGATTATCTGATAAATCATTCAATTCCATGACTACTTTGTTAGACGATTTAACGGCAGCCGTTACCGCGGAGTTGATAATGAATGATTTTCTTATCCAATCCAAAAATGCGAATACTTCAAGTGATAGATTTGTTTGAAGTAATTCAGTGATGAATTCCTTGGAATCATTTTGTAAATTCCATTCAGCCAGCTCATGTGCTAATTTTTCATTTTTCTCTAGTGAAAATGCTGAGCTTTGAATTAGATCCGCCAAAAGAACTTGTTCTTGTTTTCTTTTTAGCCGTCCACTAACATGTTCGCGCTGTTCCAAAATAAATGGTTGCCACTTTGATATAAACAGTTGATCTTTCTCTGAAAACAAGTGAAGAGATTGTTGCTTTTGCCGTTCAATTAACTCTTTCATTTCACCATTTCCGGCGTGGATAATTCCTAGTGGGGTATTTAACTCATGTGCAACAGTAGCAATTGTTTGAGAGAAAATTGATTGCTTTTCTAAGTTTGCAATTTGATTGTTTAATGTTTGATTTTGAGTTACAATAAAATTAATTTTTCTCTGTGATTGGTATTTTAAATAGATCAGGTATGAAACCACCAAAAGTGAAAGTATAAGTATTATACCGATCCAAAAGAGTTTGTTTATTCTTTCATTTTGTTTTTCAAGTTCCAATTGCTTTAACGCTTCCTTTTTCTTATTATTAATTTCTTCGATTTGGTATTTATTTTCCAATTCTTTTCGAATAAAAACTTTTGATTTTTCAATATTGAATAAACTATCCTTTAAACCCTGGTAGTTTTTGTAATGAAAAAATGCCCGTTCTGAATTTCCCTTTTTATCATAAATCAAACTTAAAATTTGGTGTGCATCACGCTTAATGTGAATCAAATCATACTTTTGACCAATTTCAAGTGCTTTTTCTGCTTGACTTTGAGCTTCAGCTAATTTATTTTCATTCACTAAAATGGTAGCTTTCACAATGCGCCCATTACTAACCCCCTCATTATCTTGGTTTTCGCTTCTAATTTGGATACTTGTATCAATATGAGAGAGGGCCAAAGCGTACTTTTTCTGAGCATTATAAATTTCAGCTAAATGATATTGTATTTCAGCAATTCGATACTTAATACCTATTTTTTGTGCTATTTTTTGTGCTTTAAACTGATAATATAATGCCTTATCGTATTTTCCTTCTATGAAATAAATATCTCCAATGTTGGTCAATCTTCCGCTAATACATTGTTGATCTCCTATTTCTTCACAGATTTTCAGACTTTTATTTTCATATTCGAATCGCTTTTCTTTATCACCAAGCTCAGTATATACTTTGTTCATATTCAAATATGAATTGGCTAAACCGCGTTTGTCTCCCAACTCTGAGCGAATAATAATGCTTTCATTAATTAAATCTATCGCTTCTGCATATTTACCTAAGTGCGAGTAAGCAAGCCCAATAAATGAGGATGTTGCCGCCATATTGATTTTATCATTCTGTTTTTCACTCAGCACTTTAGACTTTAGAAGTAGTTGGGTTGCCTCCTCATGTTTACCAATTTCTGATAAAAAAACACCTTTAAAATAATAAGACGAAGCGAGCATGAATTGATCAGATGACTCCAGTGAAAGTTTAAGGGCTTCATTTACCAATTGCAAGGCTAAATTATTATCGCCTTTGGCAGAGACCGCTTTAGCTTTATAATTCAGCGCCCGAATATAATAGCCATTTGTTTTTTGGGAGGAAAGTTCATTCAACACAGAATCACACAACTGAATGGAATAGTCGTAATTACTTTGCACATATAAAATGGACGATAAATACGTTTTTATAGCTGGTGAAATACTTTTCACCCTTCTAAGCTTGGATATTATTCGTTCAGATTTTTCATAATTTCCGCGAATAATCTGTTCGTGAATTTGTTGTAATCGAGAATGATATTGAACATCACCACAATTTTTTGTGATAACAAACTTGTATTCGGCTTCATTTATTTTTTGTGCAGAAATTCTAGACAGACAAAATAAACTGAAAAAAACAATTACTCTATATGTTGTAATAATTTTCATTTATTTTCGCAAAAGTAACTACAATTATCAACCTCAACAAAAAAATCAAAAATCAAAGAGAAAAAAAGTATAATTTCCTGTAAGGGAAATAGTTAGAATTGATTTAATAGCCTGAGTTCGATTATTAAAAACAAAGTCAACATTAATTTAAAGACTTTGTTACAAGGCCTATTTTATAAGGGATAACGTTTTATAACGTTAAAAGCGAAGGTAACAAGATTTTAAAATAAGCCGATAATACGCGATTTCACACTAAGATCTGCATAAACCCAAAATCAGCTTCCACTATCCTCATTGGGTATTACAGTTTTTGTTGTGCTAAATAGGGTAAAACATTTAGAGGGTTGTTAAAAACACGTAAGACTAAATTACATGAAACTCGCCTACGGCAGCACATCCACTACACAGCGGACAGAAAACCCATTGCCTTTGGCGTTTAAGATACTTTCAGCTGAGCCATCCATATCATCGATCAAATAATCGACATCGTAAGCCAACCCCATTCGATGTGCATGTTCTGAATTGATATCGTTATTAATGGATGACCTTGTCCAAAAATTAGTGTATTTTCCTTTGCTCTTCCCATCCAACCAATTGGCGGAAGCGTCCAAATAAATGTATCGACTGCCAACAGGTTTTGCATTGAACGTATTAGCTGGATCTGCAATAAGATGTTGACTGGTTTCCCAACCGGTTTTTGATTTCAGTATTCCTCCAGCAGATTCTATTCCCCCCAAATTTTTCGCAAGCGCTGACCATTCTCCGAAACTTGGAATGTGTGTTCCTGATGGAGCCAATCCTCTTTTGTCCGAAACAGCATACCAGTTGTATAAAATTGTAGTCATATCAACGCCCGTTTCGTCGGCATAATAACACCACGCGGCAATTTTGTTGGCTGCCGCATACTTCCACTCTTCTTGAGACTGGGCCTGCATGATTTTCTCTCCATTCTTAAACCGTTTTACGACCAAATTGGTAGTCATCCATTGGGAACCTTTGATGGTTGCGAGCGAATATGATTTACCATCCACATCCGATATTTTTTGTCCAAATAACATGGATTGAAAAAGAACTCCAAACAAAAACGATATTTTTATTACCTTCATACGATTAAATTAATATGCTTATAATCTATCAATTCTAAAACGTTACATGCTGAACAAAATCGTCTTTACACTTATCGGATTCATTGTTCCTACGATGAGTGTATTCTCTCAAATAACTGATCTGAACATTTCACAGTATCTTATTAATCTAACCGTATCAGACCGAAACGATTCAATTTATGTTCAGGAAACAGTAATATTTACTTGGAAAAATAACAACCAAAAACCCTTTCTAAATCTAACTTCTGTTAAAAAAAATGGAAAAGGAATGCACTTAAAACGAGTTTCATTTCAACAAAAAGAACAATCTTTCACCCACCAAAATGACACCTTATTCCTACAATCACTTCCGTTCCAAGAAGACCCTTTGGAAGTCGTCATTGAGTATGCGGGAATTCCTGCGGATGGATTGGTAATCGGCAAAAACAAATACGGAAACCGAACGTTTTTCGGCGACAATTGGCCAACTCGAGCACAAAATTGGATTGCGTGCAATGACCATCCTTCAGACAAAGCAAAAGTCTTTTTTTCTGTTCAAGCACCCGCACATTATCAAGTAATTGCCAATGGGATTTATCAATCAACCGTTGCTGTAAATGCGAATGAAAAAAGATGGAATTATGCATCGGAAATCGAACTTCCTTTGAAAGTGGTGGTGGTTGGAATCGCTGATTTTGAAGTGAAATGGGACAAAGAAAATAGAGTTTCCAGCTGGGTATATCCTGAAAACAGAGACGGCGGATTTTTTGATTTCGATCTTGCACCGTCGATCGTTTCGTTTTTTGAAAATTACATTGCTCCTTACGAATTTTCAACCCTCGCCAATGTGCAGTCTACCACCCGATTTGGTGGAATGGAAAATGCCGGTTGTATTTTTTACGATGAAAAAGCCATTGACGGTACACGCAGTTGCGAAGCCCTCTTGGCACACGAAATTGCTCACCAATGGTTTGGAAATTCTGCTACAGAAAGTGATTGGCCTCACCTTTGGTT
>CAMAQX010000013.1 GCA_945860455.1 Lishizhenia tianjinensis | reverse complement strand
CTGCCGCCCCGACTAGGGGGATGAGCAATCATCCCCCTTTTTTGATTTTACATGTGGTTAATCATTTTGTTGCGTTGCTCAGTCTGCTTATTATTAAGCAACTGCAGAAACTGATTTAAAATAATGGTCCCGTAGCTCAGCTGCCTGTCTACCGACAGGTAGAGATAGAGCGACACAAATTAAGGAGTATGACATTGAAACATTTTGTTTATGTGTTGAAAAGTCAAATACATTGGAGGTTTTATGTTGGAATGACTACCAACATTGATAAAAGGGTTGGTGAACATAATCGTGGATATACAAAATCCACAAAGGGTTATGGCCCCTGGTTTTTATTCTTTTTTGAAGAGTATACTACCAGAGAGGAAGCAAGAAAGCGTGAAATCTACCTCAAAAGTGGGGTAGGAAAGGAAAAAATAAAAGAATTATGGTCCCGTAGCTCCGCTGCCTGTCTACCGACAGGTAGAGATAGAGCCACACAAATTAAGGAGTTTGACAATGAAACATTTTGTTTATGTGTTGAAAAGTCAAATTCATTGGAGGTTTTATGTTGGAATGACTACCAACATTGATAAAAGGGTTGGTGAGCATAATCGTGGATATACAAAATCCACAAAGGGATATGGACCTTGGTTTTTATTCTTTTTTGAAGAGTATACTACCAGAGAGGAAGCAAGAAAGCGTGAAATCTACCTCAAAAGTGGGGTAGGAAAGGAAAAGATAAAAGAATTATGGTCCCGTAGCTCAGCTGGATAGAGCAACGCCCTTCTAAGGCGAAGGTCAAAGGTTCGAATCCTTTCGGGATCACGTTAAATCCTCAACGAAAGTTGGGGATTTTTTATTTAGAGTACCGTCACAACGCATTGACAGGCACTATTCTTGTAATGAATAAATAACATTATGGATGTGAATCGATTCGGGATCACAATTAAATGTATTGAAATTGACCAAAAATTGACCAAAAAAAAGAGACATCGTGATTCAAGACAACTTTCTGTGGAGCAGTAAAAAATCGGATTCTTTCCAAAAAGGTCAATAAACAACATTGAAATCCGTTTACAAACCCACAATTAGGAAAAGTAAAAAATAGCTCTTAGTAAATACCTTGGGATTTGGTTTTGGTGTTGTAAATTAGTAGCCATTACTTTTCGTCTTTACCTAAGAAGTCAGGCCAGCCTTTCCATTGAGATTTGTATACATTGTATACTGTTACTGGGATATTTTGAGATTTTTGAGATTTTACATAAATTATCCATTCCTCCCTACTACTTAAATTATTTTCTTTAGCCAATTTTTTACAGCTATCGAAGGATAACCATTCCTTTTTCCCATCCGCTACCCTGTAGGTTCCTAACCAATCTCCATAACTCGACCATCCTTTTTTTTTGTAAATTCTTGAAGGATCTGATGGTATATCATTAGGTTTAGACCCTGATTTACAATAAGCTATCCAGTCTTTAACAGAATTGATTTTTAATGTATGAACGAACAATTTGGCTTGGCTATATGGTTTATATATTCTTCTTTGTAGTTGATTGGCAATCCTATTAGTTCCTAACCAGTCACCAAATCCCTTCCACCCCTTGTCTTTATACGTTCGTTGCGGATTTGAAGTAAGTAAATCAGGTTTACTTGAGCTCTTACAGAACTCACGCCATTCATTTTGAGAATTGATTTTAAATTGTTGAACAATTTTTTTTGCTTCCTCGTAACTTATTATTTCTTTATTTTTACTGGAGACTCTTAGTGTGCCCAACCAGTTTCCGTAGTCTATCCATCCTAAATCTTTATATACATAATGAGGCGATTTAGGGATGTTGTTTGGAAATTCTTTTGACTTGCAGTAGATTTTCCAATCTCCCTTTGATAGTAATTTTAGCGACTGAACGAATTCTTTTGCTTCATCAAATTTTAAATAATTTTTCTTGATGTCTGCAATCCGTTGGGTTCCCAACCAATCACCCCAACTTATCCAACCTTTATCTTTATATACAACATTTGGGTTCGTCGGAATTAACTCTTGACGATTTGAACTTTTTCTATAAATATTCCATTCTTTTACTGAAGACAAGTTTAGACTTCTTACCACATCTCTTGCTTTATGGAACTCTAAATAAATTCTTTTATTTGAAGAAATATTAGAAGTGCCTAACCAGTCACCAAAATTTTTCCAGCCAACATTCTTATATGTTTTTTCTGGTGTTGAAGGAATATTGCTTGGTTTTAATCCAGTTTTGCAATAATCTCTCCATTGGAAATTGTTCAACAAGGACAACCCTCTTACAAACTCCCTCGCTTCCTCAAAAGGCATCCAACTAAATCGTGATAACTTTTCCCACAATCGAATTTGAAGCTGGTTTGATAAATCAGATTCGTCCATAAATTCGGAGAACACTTCCAATTGAAACTGTCGTTCTGAGGTTTTTTTCGTGCTTCCCAGCTCTGCCTTGTCTTTGAAATACTCTACAATTCGTTCGTCGTTTGAAGCCAATCCTCTCACCACAGATAAAATCTCTTGGAAATTTTCGTTGTCTATGTCGTGTGTTTCCTCGTCGTAAATAACTGGCAAAATCACATACCCCCAATCTTTTCCCTCTTTCCTTCTGAGTGCCCTTCCCAATGCCTGAACAATGTCAACCTTACTCTTGCGCGGGTCTGAAAATACAATACAATCAATATTCGGAACATCAACCCCCTCCGTTAAACATCTTGCATTGGTGATTAACGATTTTGGAGAACGTGCAAATTCCTGAACAATAACATTTCGCTTGCTTGTTGGTAGTTTCCCAGAAACCGTATAGGCATCAATTGGTTCGTATTGGTATGTTTCCGTAATGTGTTGTTGTAGTTCCTTATTTCGAACCGCTTTCTCAATCGAAGAGTGAAAAGAGACGGCATTCTTGATGGGGAATTGTTTCATGGCCTTTCTCAATGCCAACATAGATGCTAATGACCTCGCTTCGGTTTCCTTTTTCCATTTGTTATTGAGTTGAACCAAATTATTTTGTTTGATAAAGTCGGCAATCTCAGACTTTTTAACTTCAATGGTTATTACTTTGTAATCGGACAATAAACCCAAGTCAATGGCTTCTTTGAAACTCATTTGCGTAAACGTATCTCCGTAAATGTCAAAGTCATCCATAGAGATAATATCGTCTTTCGAACCACGATAAAAACGCTCCGTGGCGGTCATAAAGATTCGTTTTTGAATCGAAATATTTTCTTCAAAAAGCAAGTGAGAAAATAGTTTCTTATCTGAACCAACCGTTTTGTGTGCTTCATCAAAAATGGCTAAGTCGAAAGAATAATTCAATTTCTTGCTAATCTCCGCAATGATTCTACCACTTTGATAAGTCGTGAATACAATAATTTCTTCCTCCTGATTTTCTTTGAGCCACTGTTCAATATAATCCGGATCGGTCTGACAAGGAACACCCAAGTTTTCGGTATAAAAAACAACATCATCGTCTTGTCCAATTCCTTCATCCGAACAAATACACAACCATTTCACTTTCCGATTGTGTGCTACAATTTCCCGCAGGTAAACATCCAACGTTTGTTTCACCAAGGATAAACTCGGAACCGCAATCAACGTAGATTTGGATTTCAATGCTTGCAACATCCAAAAACCGGTCAAACTCTTTCCTGCGCCACATGGAAATATGAGTTTTCCTCGCGCATTTCCTTCGTTAACAAAATACTCAACGGCTTCAGATAGCGCTTTCTTCTGGTGGTCTCTTGGTTCAAACGGAACTAGGGAAACTTTCTTTTTCGCTATATAATTTCTAACATTCTCAAAAAACGCTTGATCCAATTCCTGCCATGAATCGGAGAGAATCAAGTTGATGGGTTTTGTCTTGATTTTATTGTAGTTCCGGGAGGTGATATCGGCACTTGAACAAATATATCCTTGTGTAAACTTGGCATTACTTTCCAACAGTGAGATAAAGGTTGATACTTCCTTAAAAGTCACCGACTGATTTTTATCGGAATGGTATTTACATTGAATGGCGTGGTATTCATGTCCACTTTTGGCAATCAAATCAATACCTAAATCATGACTGGGAATTCCTAATTCTTCTATAACGCTAACTGGAACTTCCGAAAGCATCCAAACTTCATCATAGAAACTGTAGGTTGGCGAAAGTTTGAAATACAATTTGGTTAATACTTCAAATGCATCTCCTTTTTCTTTCTTGTTAAGTTGCTCCAAAGAAGATATAAAATCATCCCAATGATTGATGTTTTCAAATAACGTTGTGTATTTCACTTTTACTATTAATTGTTTCTAAAATTAGGGAATTATGTGAAACTGTGTTTTTTTTGACACCTTATTTATAATTGTTTCATTTTTACCCTCCTCTTGTCTCTGATGCAACTTTTTCTAGTAAATTTGTGTCAATCAAGTTACTAAACTAATATTATGAAAAAAATCCTTCTAATTTGTATGTTGTTAACTTCTTGGAAAGGAGTTTATAGCCAGACTTCATCACTTTCAATAGCTACAACTTCTACAACTTCGGGTTGCAATGGAACAATCGATGGTACGGTTTCGATTGGGTCTGTTAATACTACTAATACATCCGAAATAGATATGTTGATTACTCCTAATCAATCCACAGGGACATTTAACTTAATACTTTCAGTGAATTGGGGAGATGGAACGACTTCCACCCATCAAGGTTCGGGAAACTATGGAAGTATAGGTCAATTTATGTCTTTCAATCCTCCGATTCAACATACGTATTCGAGCTATGGGAATTATACTGTTACCATTAATTATACGAGTACCAACAACGGACCTGCTGGAACGGTTACTTACACATACTCATACAATTGCCCTGTAACCAATGTTTACGCTTCATTAGCAGTAGATTGTAATCAAGATGGACAAACGGATTACGGCGTAAATGATACTGTTCCAATTACAGTTGTTTCTTCAACTGGTGCAACCTATAATGGTCAATTAATCTCTAATATGGCAACATTTTCACCAGCATTGCCTTCTGGTTTATACACTGTAGTAATCGATACGAATTGGTTAAATGCTAATAATTATAGTGTTTCGACAAACTCGTTTACGACTTTTCAAACAAGTGGTAATGGTGGAGCATACACGGTCTCATTTGTTTTTAATTGTACAACACCACCTGGTTGCACAACATCCATAACTCAAGGATATAATACGGTCTCTGGGTCTTTGATGTATTCCTCATCAACTCCTTCTCAAATTTCATCATTTGTTTGGAATATCTATCGCTTTGACAATTTAGGAAATCAAATTGGGACGTCTGCATTTTCAACGCAAGCGAACGCCTATATTTCCAATGATCCATCAATAAGTTATGTGGTGGCGTGTTTGGATGCGACATTTACAAATGGGTGTTCTTTTTCAACTTGTGATACGTTTAGTGTAGATAATTGTATTAGTGGAACAGTTTATTGCGATGCAAATAGTAATGGAATTTTTGATTCAAATGAAAACACAATTTCAAATGCAGCCATTCAGATCCAGACTGGAAATGGAATTCAAACCGTTTACTCTGACATCAATGGTTATTATTCTCTTGTATATAATTCTAATAATCCAATAGTGATTAATCTTAATCCAAATTGGTCTTCAATGACTGGTTATACAGGAGGGGTTTACACGTTGCTATCAGAAAATTGCGACTCAAATCAGGTTTATAATGTCGGGCTAAATTGCGGATCTAATTTACCTGCAAATTGCTACAGTGGCTATGTGTTTTGTGATGCCAATAACAATGGCGTAATGAATGCGGGAGAGCTACCAATTCCATTTGCTCCCGTATATTTGGGAGTTTCTCCAACAAGCAATAGTAGTGTAACGGTTTATACAGATTCAACCGGATTTTTTAGTTATTGTGGCCAAATTGGTACATCAAATATAGCAGTGGCTTGGTTAAATTCACAATGGTTGGGTTATCAAGGGTATAGTGCCAATTCTAGCCTAATTACACTTGTTGGTTCTGCGAACGGAAATAATCAACCAGGATTTTTAGCCGTTAATTGCGGTGGAACGCCATGCACTGATTTATGGACAACGGTTACACCTTGGATTGGTTATTATCAAAATACAACTGCACACATTAAATTAAATTGGGGGAACTATGGTCCTGTCGCCGCAGGGAATTATCAACTTACATTGACCTTTCCAGCGGGAGTAACGGTAAACACATCGTCTATTCAAAATTCAGGTTACACGATTTCTGGTAATACGATTACGTGGAATTTATCAAACCTTAACACCACATTCTCAAACTTTGATTATGTCACTTTTCAGGTGCCAGGAGGCCTGGTGAATGGTGCACAGCATTATTTTACTTCAACAATTTCCCCGGTCAATTCAACCGATTGTAATTCTCAGAACAATGCGGGTTCGTTGCTTCAAATTTTAGGTAATAGTTACGATCCAAACGATAAAACAGTTCAACGTCCTGATTTTTATTGGACAACTCCAATTTCGATTGGTACTGAAATAATTGATGCGGCACTGCAAGATGTGTTAACTTACACCATCCGTTTTCAAAATACAGGTACGGCACCCGCACAAAATGTTTATATTTTGGATACGTTAAGCAGTAATTTAGACTGGTCAACATTTAGTTTGATTAATGCCTCACATCCCGTTCAAGTTTTTCATCAATCCAATGGGCTTGTTCGTTTTGAATTCGATCAAATTTGGTTAGCTGATTCAACAACGAACGAACCAGGAAGTCATGGTGATCTTGTTTATCGTATCGCTGAAAAATCGACTTGTTTGGCAGGTTGTGAAATTGAAAATACTGCATATATTTATTTTGATTGGAATGACGCTATAGTTACCAATACAACTTATAATCTGAACGAAAACATAATAGGAATCCATGAAGATGGAATAAATGGATGGAGTATTTATCCAAATCCAGCGAATAATTACCTTCAAATACGAGGATTGGAAACATTTAATTATGAAATCCATGATTTCGCCGGAAAATCCATTTTTAAGGGGGAAGGTTCAGAAAATGAAATGCTTGACATTACAAAATTAATGTCGGGAGCATATGTTATTACGATTGAATCTGAAAACGCTAAACTTAAGGTGCTTCGATTTGTTAAAAATTAAACTAATTTGAGATTTTAAGGTTATTTTTGCGTTTATCAAACTTATCTAATTATGAAAAAATGTATTTTTTGTGTTTCTCTGTTATTCATTGGAGCAAATGCACAGGCTCAATTGTCTATTGATGCTCACGTGAAAGGTCTTTACAATTCAACCTGGTTATTAAATAAAAATATTTCAGATCAAGGCACTTCTCAAGATTACGATTTGGGTTGGGGTTATAATGTTGGAGGCGGAGCAACTGTATATTACGGTCCAATTGGATTTGGTGTAGAGTTTTTAACTGGCTCACATACAGGCGGCTATGCTGGAGATTTTCTTGGGAAATACACTTCAAATGTTAAATTGAATGTTACTCAAATACCCTTATTACTGAAATTAAAAAGCGAAAGTGGTGCATATTTAGAGGTGGGTGCACAAGTAAATTCTCTTAGCAAAGCAACGTATTCTTTTGACTATACGGATAGCGATTTGTTCGACTATTCGGCTGATGAAACAACCAATTATGCAAAAACGTATACATCTGCCGTTTTAGGGTTTGGTGCTAATGTTCGTTTGGTGAAAGCAATACCACTTTCTTTGAACTTAGGTCTTAGATTGCAATATGGATTTACAGATGCCAAAGGAGTTGATGCTTTAAACAATAGATTAAATAATTCACTGATTTATCCTACTTACCAAAAAACAAACGCAGTATCTGGCGGCCTTGTTTTTGGATTAACCTATACGCTTGAACCGAAATAGTAATATGAAATAAAATTTTTCAGCCCCTCTAAAAGGGGCTTTTTTATGCGATAATTTTTCCGTCTTCCATGTGAATGATGCGATCTGTTTTATTTGAAGAATTGGGTGATTTTATAAACTGCACATTATAATTTTGCTAATTAAACATTTAGGGTCGGGATTAAATTCCGACCCTAAATGAAAAAATCAGTTGCTCACATTCGATTCCTTGCCAAATTGGTAATTGGAAAGAAATACGGATGAACCAGCAAAAATGGCCATTACTAGAAAACTAACAGCAAGCATTCCCATGTCTAATGTTCCGGCGATGAGGTCCTTGGAGGCCAACACCACATTGATAACCGGAATACAAGCCGTGGCATAATTGAGTTCAAATCCCGGTATAAAACTCGCCAACATAGCCGGTAGAATCATTACGAGGTTAAGTGGTGTGATTATGCTTTGCGCTTCCTTAAATGATTTAGAATAAATCGCCAACGGGATTAATACGCCAGCAAAAAATACAGTTAGGGGAATGAGTAGCAAAAAGAGAATAATGATGAATTTAACCGATAAAATGGATTGAATTACTTCTTTGATTTCTGGGACTTGAATAACATCCGAGTAATTTAGGGAAATATATAATCCGAGAAGGGAGAAACTGGAGGCTAGTAGCCCGGATAAAATAACAACACCCATTTTTCCAAATAGAATTTTCCACCGTGCTACGGGCACCACAAGCATCGTTTCGATAGTCCCTCGTTCCTTTTCACCCGTAAATAAATCAATGGCTGGATACATGCAACCCATAAATCCAAATGCAATAAAAATGTAAGGTAAAAATCCGCCTGCTAATTTCCCGATCATTTCTTTATCGGAAGCAATGTTTTTATATACTGGAATCAATGGTTTTAGTTGGGTTCCGTCAATTTGCATTTCTTGATAACGTTGTTGTTGTGTTTTATTTTCCAAATACTGCATGTACCCTTTGGCGCGTTCCTCCATGCCCATTTGAGTTCCTTTGAAATACCACAAAATAGTTGCTGGCGTTTTTTTACTGAATTTATCCTTCAACAAAGCATCTTCCATCACACCTAGATCCAAACTGTCTTTTTGTAAATCTTTTTGCAAGGATGCCTCATCCGGATAATAACTTATTTTTTTCTTTCCAAAAGATGCTGGAATAGCCTCCAATTCTTTTCCGACAAAGCAATTTTTGTTTCCAATAATCCCAATTCTTAGTTCCTTGGCTGACGCCTCCTTTTCAACATTGGACATAATGCCAACGGATACATTTAATATCACCGGGATCAATAATACCGGAATTACAATCATCATGAGTATTGTTCGTCGATCCCGCAATGTTTCCTTAAGTTCTTTTTTGAAAATGGTAAAAATCATCTTTGGTGTTTTTATGAATTTCTAATTATTCGAATAAATTCTGCGGTCAAATTGGTTTCCTCCATGTTCTTTCTGAATTCCTCCATTGTTCCTTGATACAGCAATTTACCTTTATTGATGATGGCTAAATCATCACACAACAAATCTACCTCGCTCATGATATGACTCGAAAAAATCACAGTTTTTCCTTGAGTTTTGCAATCGCGAATTAACTCGATGATGTTTTCGGCAGTGATTACATCCAATCCGCTTGTTGGTTCGTCAAAAATTACAACTTCAGGATCATGTATCATGGTGCGACATATAGAAACTTTCTGTTTCATACCGGTACTTAATTTCGCAATCCGTTTGTTTTGGAAGTCATTCATATCCAACAAGTCATACAATTTTTCTTTTCGGATCGCTTGATCAGCTTTTGAAACCCCATACAAATCTCCAAAATAAGTGATAAGTTCGTTGGGGGTTAATCGACCGTATAATCCGGTTGAACCCGTTAAAAATCCAATTTTTTTACGCACCAATTCTGATTCTTTTACCGAATCATGTCTGCAAATTGAAATGGTACCTGAAGTTGGATTGAAAATCGTTGCCAACATTCTAAGCGTGGTAGTTTTACCCGCCCCATTGGGTCCAAGAAGCGAAAATACTTTTCCGGGTTGGCAGGTAAATGAAATGGAGTCAACAGCAACAGAAACGGTATCTGTTGTTTGAATTTCAGATTTTTGCTGCTTGCTTAAGTGAAACTCTTTACGAAGGCCTTTAACTTCAATCATATAAGTTCAAAATTGAATGGATGGTTTAGTTTAATCGTGCGATTAATTTTAGATTAATTCGTCGTTGTGTCAAATAATTTGGAACGGAAAAATAAACGCCGTTCACATCTTGTATCCACTGTTTGGACATCACATTTTTGATGCCCAACAGATTAAATATTTCAAGACTAATTTTAGCATCTGAAAAATGTTTTTTTAACTTATTTGTTTTCTTCCCTTCTCCATATAATAAGTCATACGACATTCCCAAATCTACTCTAAAATAGGATTTTAATCGAAGTGTGTCTTTGTATCGTTCATTGTCTGGTGGTCCATAAGGAAGTCCTGTTCCAAACTGTAATCCCATTTGTACACTAAAGCGCTCAAAACCCGGCATGCGATCTTGAACCATGGCTCCAATAGTCAATAATTGATCAGTCGGACGTGGTATGAATCCAGGATAAATGGTGGCAGAATCAACTACCACTTGATCTTCTGAATAGCCAAATAATATTTTTTCACCTGCAGCATTATAAAATTCTTTATAAGAATCACCTGCAATGTCTTCTTTTACAGACATTAATCCAATCTTAAAAAATGATTCAATTCCATTAACAAATTCGCCATGCACATTCACATCAATTCCATAGGCAATGGCTCTAGCATCATTGGTCGCATAATATCTGGTGCGCACGTTATCAATTTCATAAGGGTTAATGTCCCACATGTATTTATAGTATGCCTCTGCCGTAAATTTAAAGGGTGTGTTCCGTTGCCACATCTGGAAAAAATAATCAGTACCCAAAACGGCGTGAAATGATTTTTGTGCTTTGACATTCAAGTTAACGGTGCCATCAAATCTTCTGAACTCGCGATAAAATGGAGGTTGATAGTACAATCCGGTGGAGAACTTATAACTCATGTTTCTGCGTACAACGGCATTTTTCAAGGCCATGTATGAACGCGGGAAATACTGAATCGATGCACGTGGAGTAATATAAAACTCATTATTTAGCGTGGTATATCCTGTTCTAGTTCCAATAGAAATAGCCAGTCGTGTGGCAGATTCAGCAATAGTATCTGTTAATGTGGTTTTTATCTCTTGGTTGTTAATCCGTACTTTTTTTGTCGCCCAAGCAATGTAGTTTTTGATTCCTTTCGATTTCAGAAAGTTCCATTGTAAATAACCGGTATATCGCTGTCCCTTTAAATTATTAGCTCCTTTAATTGTTTCGAAAAGTTCCACTTGGTTGGGAGTTGCCTGGGGCAAACTGTAGCCTGCTGAATCGATCATCTTCCATTCACTCAACACATCATCGAATTGATCAATTTGAAAATTAATTCCCCATTTCACCGTGTTATCTAATTTTTTCAATCCCATTTTATAGGGATTGAAACGATGTTCGCCGTCATGATAAAGATTTAATATTGTTGCATTAAGTCGGTTGCGTGCATGATTCAAAAAGGTTCCAACGCCAAGAACAGCAATTGAATCTCCGTACTCTTCTTTGGATGGGTCATTTTCTAATTGGTTAATATAGTATTGACCTTGAATATCAAAATACTCGCGTTCATCCGTATTAAAAGCGGTGCCGTAAAAATCTAAATTGGTATTTTTTGTTGGTCGATATTTGAGTGATGTACCTCCCATCATCGTTTGAAAACTAGTACGTTCTTGTCCATCAAAATAAATCATAAACGTATACGCTTCATTGGCCACACCAAAATCGGTTTGCTGCGTCTGAGGACTAAAGCGATATTGATTGGTGGAAAAATGCCCTAAAACAGACCAGGTTAGCTTTTTGGAAAGAGCATAATTCACTAAAAATTGGCCATCTGCAAAAACGGGGTTGTAAGCACCTTGCGTGGGCAAGGAATTCAATAAATAGGCATTGGAACGGTAGCGTGCGCCAATTAGATAATTGAATTTCTTCGTTAGTTCTTGTTCCACATGAGCCTCCACTCCAAGCAATGAGGCAACACCTGATGCTTTAAATGTAGTTGGTATTTTGTATTTTATATCAAGAACGGAACTCAATTTATCCCCATATTGTGCTTCAAATCCACCACCCGAAAATCGAACTTCATCTACTAATGCTGAATGTATAAAACTCATTCCCTCTTGCTGACCACTTCTCGTTAGAAACGGGCGATAAACGTTTATTCCATTTACATAAACTAGGTTTTCATCAAAATTTCCTCCCCGCACGTTGTAGTTACTGGTTAATTCATTATTGGATGAAGCGGATGTTACAAGTGTCAGAAAACGTTCCGTATTGAACATCAACTTTGCATCTTGCGCAGGAAGTCTTGTCAGTTCAAAAGGGTCGTCTTTTTCCTTGTTTAATAAAAACTCTTTTTGCTGAACAAAGCTAAATTGTATTGGGTTAAGCTTAATGCTATTTTGATTTTGCGTAAGGACTTGAGATGAAATGATTTCGTCAATTTTAAAAACAAGTTTCAGTGTGTCATTTGCGAATGCAAAAAATTGAAAATTACCCAAGGAATCTGAAATGGTAAACCCAGGTTTTTTTCCAGAATATTGAATGTATACATCGGCAAGTGGCAAACCTTTTTTATCTATACAACTTCCTGAAATAGAAACAGTTTGACTGAAACTATAATGTCCAAGAAGTAAAAACAAAATAAAAAAACGGTTCAGCATGTATTATTAAAAATTACTTAACGAAATTAAGCCTAAAAAATTGGATTGTGCAGCTATAATTTTATTCTTTTCCAAAATGATTTTTTTTCTCCCTTAGCTTTTGTGGGAAAACGATAACCACCAACTAATTTAACGCTGTAAAAATATTGTCGAACTATTAAATCAGAAAATCGAATCGATTTATTATCAAAATCTGTAACTAAAAAAATAAAATAAGTGGGTTTTGAACGTCCAAAAATCAATCGCACATCATACCGCGGTGCTAAGCCCAAAAATCCCCTTGAGTTGTTGGAGTAGGTATAAAACTTTGATTGAATAACCGGACCAAATCCAAACCAACCAGCAAATTGCCAATTATTTATTCGATTGACGTAGGCGTATCCGGGGATTAAGCCAAAGTCGAATGATTTAACGGCACTTAATTGTGTTTTTGAATTATCAGCATCTTGAAGCTGCACAGGAATTAATGGATTGTTACTATTGTCAAGACCAAAAAAATTAATAGTGCTTTTTACATACCACGTATGCACTTCGCGGGTGTAATGAGCTCGCTTTCCGAGCAAAGCGTTCATCTTAAAATTTTTGTCATGAAAATACCATCCGTTTAAGGCTAAATTGTAAGAAACAAGATTGGATTGAATGTCATTTGGGTATTTCGTAGGATCCCAACGATTGGCTTTTTGAAGTGAATATCCTTCTAAGTATTTGAATTCGAGGTCGTAATAGGTTTTTAAAAAAGAAAAGTCAAATCCGAAATTGAACTGTTTGGTTGAACCATATTTTGCAGTAGGTCTATAGCTAGATAGAATAGGGAATCCCACACGCAATGAAAACCAACGATAAGCAATCCCAAGACCCAAAAAGGTTTTGAAATTGTTTTTATAATTCAATTGGTCAATGTCTGCAGAAAATGGATATCCAATGGTAAAAGGCGCCGAATTAAACCCTAAATCGGTATAAACGACCAGGTTTCGTTTAAAATCTTCGATTTTAGAAGTGCTATCCAATAGCGTTTGACTGAACCCACCAATAGAAATAAGGAAACTACTTAGTAATACCTTCCAGTCCAAGGATAAATGCATATACTTTTGCAACTTCTAATCGTTCGTTTGTTCTACCTGATCCTCCACCATGTCCTGCATCCATATTACAATCAAAGATTAATGGAGCATTATTCGTGCGCATTTCTCTTAGTTTCGCTACATATTTCATTGGTTCCCAGTATTGTACTTGAGAGTCATGATAACCAGTTGTAATATACATTGCAGGATAATCCATACGGTGAATATTGTCATACGGTGAGTATTTCAACATATACTGGTAATATTCCAAATCCGCTGGATTTCCCCATTCCTCGTATTCGCCCGTGGTTAATGGTATGGACTCATCTGACATGGTCGTTACAACATCCACGAAAGGAACTTGAGAAACAATCCCCTTCCATAAATAAGGTGCCATATTGGTTATTGCTCCCATCAAAAGACCTCCTGCGCTACCACCTTGAGCATAAATTTTATTTTTATCGCAATAGTTCATATTACCCAAAAATTCAGCAGCATTAATGAAATCAGTAAATGTATTTGTCTTCTTTAAAAACTTACCGTTTTCGTACCATTCCTCACCCATGTATTTGCTTCCTCGAATGTGGGCAGAGGCAAAGACAAATCCGCGGTTTAATAAACTGAGTCGGGTTGCACTGAATACATCAGGAATTGTATAACCGTATGAGCCGTAACCGTATAGTAAACAGGGTGCGGTAGCTAAATCAATCCCTTTTTTATAAACAATACTTACGGGAATTTTACTGCCATCATTGGCAATTGCCCAAATGCGCTGTGATTCATACTCTTCCGAGTTAAATGTTTTATCTAATAATTCTTTTCGGTGCCAAACAGTTTTATTTCCTGTATTCATGTTGTATTTGAATACGGTTGATGGGGTTGTCATGGAATTAAAAGAGTAGAAAATTTCATCAGAGTTATACTCATCATTCAATCCTAATCCCAAATAATAGGTTTCTTCATTGATGGAAATGTAATTTTCCTTTTGAGTGTTTAGGTTGATTAATTTAATTTGCAACAGTCCATTTGTTCGTTCTTCAATCAAGAAGAAATTTTTAAAAATGGCCATTCCTTCCAATAATGTACCTTCATTATGTTTCTGGATTTCTGAGCAACTTTCAATATTTGTAGGAATCGAACTAGTAAACAATAATTTTTTATTGGTAGCATTTTTATTTGAAAGAATATAAAATCCTTTTTCGTGATGCGCAATTTCGTACAAATGTCCTGGATCTCTTTTTAGGAAAACCACTGGTTTTTCAGTTGGATTATTCGCATCAATTAACTGCATTTCGGAGGTGGTAGAGCTGTAAGCATAGATCACTAAATACTTGTCTGTTATGGTTTTTCCAATGCCAATACTGAATTTCTCGTCGTTTTCTTGGTACACAAGCTCATCATTTTTGGAGTCACTACCTAAAACATGTCGGTAAATTTGAAATTCCCTCAGTGTTTGCGGGTCTTTTTTAACGTAGAAAACTGTTTTGTTATCATTTGCCCAAACCACACCGCCACTAGCGTTTTTAATTTGATCTTTTAAAAATTTACCTGTTTTATTTATCCGAAAGGATATGGTGTATTTTCTTCTACCGATGAAATCCTCACTCATCGCAACAATTTCATTATCGGGCGAAGGTGACCAATCACTCAATTCATAGAAAGATTTTCCTTTGGCTCGCTCGTTTTCATCAAAAAACAAACTTGATTTTCCATTTTCGATTTGTAAAATTTGCTGATAATCTTTTCCTTCGAGGTTTTTAACTTGATATGTTTTTCCGTTCAAAATAAATGGGGCAGAAATTTCATTGGGATTGATCCGTTGATCAAACTCCTTCATTAAGCCATTCACCATTCCATTCAACGGAGCAAAATATGCTTCAGCATGTTTGTTTTCAACAGAAATATAATCCAGCACAGGCTTAGAGTCTCTCTCATTCATCCAATAATAATCATCAAAACGCGTATGATTGTGTGCGGTTAACTTTTTAGATTGCTTGGTTGCAATAGGCTGATTGTTTTGTGCCATAATGAATGTAGGTATGAAAATCAGGAATAAAAGCTTATTCATAGATAGAATTTTTTTTTCAAAAGTACGATTTTATTAGATTAATGAAAATCGAAAATAAAATGGTGTGGCCCCTGAATTACTTCATTTTGGCGAGTTCAGCTTTTAATTTTGCTGCATCGTATTGATTGGTGTTTGTGCCGTCAAAGAATTTAATAATGTTTCCATTCCAAAGTAATGCAACTCCAGGAGTGTCTTTGGAAGAACCAAGTGTATTGTAGAATTTTGCAATCCCTAATATTTGATGATTAAACGATTTTCCTGCTAGTTTAAAGAACTCTGGTATTTTTTCAGTTTCTTCATCCATAAAGATAATATGTACTTTAGGGAGGTCAGGATTGCTTTTACTCAATTGAGCGAGCGATTTGGCTGCCGCTTGACAATGATCACAACCAGGCGCAAAGAAGCAGAGTATTTTCTTACCTTCATCTATTCCTGGAACAAGCTGACTAAAGGCAGAGGTAACTTTTTTAGGTCCAAGGTTAACTTTTGTTTTATTAATGGTATCTGCTGTTGAATTTGATTTTCCGTTTTCTGGAGATAGACCAACATTTTGGGTTGATTCCTCCGGATTTTCTGCTTCAATGATTACAGGCTGAGAAGAAACAGTTTTTTTAACATCGCATTTTTCAATTGGTGTTAATCCGAACATGAATAAAGTGGATCCAAGAAATAATGAAAGCAAGATGAAAAAGTTGTTTTTCCCTTTTTCCTTGTCCGAAGCATTAAAAAACAAATAAGTTAACATTCCAATAGCTAACAAGTTTTTAATAATTGCTTCAACGGGCGTCATTGGAATCAAAGCCCCAAAGCAGCCGCAATTTCCTTCATTCCCTGTTGAGATAACTTCATAGGTTAGGTGCCCAACAAAAATCGCAAGTAATAATGTGCTGACAGGAATAACAATTGATTTTAAGAAGTGTGGTTGCAAAAGCGCTAACCCTAAAGAAATTTCAGCACCAATTATGAAACGTGAAAAATAAGGTGCAAAACATGCGTCAAAACCCAATGGAATTAGTTGTTTTATTTCGAACATAGTAATACCAAAATCAGGTGATGGGTATAGTTTTGCTGCCGCAGAAAGGAGAAATAAAACAGATAAAATAATTCTAAGAGTCCAGGGTAAAAAACGTTTTACAGTTGCCATATTTTAAAATTTAGTAAATCTAAAATAGGTATAAAATTAAGTTGAAGAAATTGCTTAACAGTTCATTAACATTTTACCCTAAATGAATTAACGCAAATACCGAATAATTCAACATGTCAAAATAATTACCTTCAATTCCTTCACTGATGATCGTTTTTCCTTTATTGTCCTCCATTTGCTTAATGCGCAGCACTTTCGTTAAAATCAAATCAGTTAATGAACTCACGCGCATGTCTCTCCAAGCTTCACCATAATCATGGTTTTTATTTTCCATGAGTTCAAATGCTTCTTTGGCAATTTTATCATAGGATTCAATCGCCTCTTCGGCTGATAAGTCTTCTTTAACTTCAGCACCCATGCGTACTTGAATAACCGCCATTATGCAGTAATTTACTATAGCCGTAAAAGCATCTTCAAAACTTTCACCGACTTTGTTTTCTCCCGTTTCTTGAAGTGTTCGTATTCGTTGCGCCTTAATGAAAATTTGATCCGTCAATGAGCTTGGTCTTAATATTCTCCATGAAGTTCCATAATCAACTGATTTTTTCGCGAAGATATCTCTACAAACATTCATTACATTTGTATATTCAATATTTGTTTTATTCATTTTACCTCCATGTATTTAGAAACTCAATCACCTTCCTTTTCAATAAATTTAAAAGGTATTCTTTACGATTTATCGCGCCCAAAGATAATGGGAATTATTAATTGTACGCCTGATTCGTTTTATGAAATTAGTCGAATCAATGATGAAAAGTCCATTCTTTTGAAAGTAGAGGAAATGATTCAAGGTGGACTAGATATTTTGGACATCGGTGGTGCTTCAACTCGTCCAGGCGCAATTTTCCCTACAATTAAAGAGGAAAAAGAAAGGGTAATTCCTGCAATTGACGTAATCAAAAAGAAGTTCCCTAATCTTATTATTTCTCTGGATACCGTGCATGGAGAAGTGGCTCAAGCCGGAATAGATGTAGGAGTAGACATTATTAATGATGTTACTGCAGGCGAATTGGATGAAACGATTTTACAGGTAGCTGCGAATAATAAAACTCCGTATGTATTGACTCATTCTCCCGGTTTTGTTAGGTCGATAATACCGTTTGAAACTGAAAGTTTCATGTTGGATATGACCAATTTTCTTTCCCAAAAAATCGCGTATTGTAAATCTATTGGGTTAAATGATTTAATAATTGATCCAGGATTTGGTTTTGCAAAAACGCAGGAACAAAATTTTGAGATAATTCGGAAATTTGAAATGTTGAAAATCTTTAATTTACCTGTTTTAGTAGGGGTTTCGCGAAAGTCTATGGTCTACAAAACGTTAGGTGTAACTCCCAATAATTCTCTTCATGGAACTATTGCCTTGCAAACAATTTTAACATCAAAAGGCGCTAATATTATCAGGGTTCATGATGTGTCTGAAATGAACGATGTTCGAATCTTACTTTCAAGTTGTTAAGATTTTTTGTGATGTTGAAACTTTTTTCATTACTTTCGTAAACTATAACCGAAAAATCGTTTAAAATGAAATACTTTTTAGGATTGACTTTATTACTTACAGCTAATGTTTTAATAGCTCAGCAATTACCAACGGCTGGTTTTGTTGTTTCCGATAACGCTTTGTGTGTTGGTGAGTGCATTGATATAACAAACACATCGTCTGATAATGGATTGAGTTGGTCATGGACTTTTACAGGTGCATCTCCAAGTTCTTATTCCGGTCAAAATCCGGGTCCAGTCTGTTTTCCTACTGCTGGAAGTATAACTATTTCGTTAACTGTTACAAACACCTTTGGTTCCAATTCGACAAGTCAAACAATTACTGTTTCTGATTTGCCCGTTGTGGGAGCAACAATTTCGGATACTACGAATGGAAATTATGTAGTTATAACTGACACCACAATTAATATGTTTCAAGAGGCTTATTTGTGGGCACAAGGAACTCCTGCCGGTGGTGTAATGACATGGTATCCAAGTGGTGTAATCGGTGATGCTGAAGTTGTGGCTAATGGGGATTCTTTAACAGTTACACCTTTTTACGATACATATTATGTTGTAAGCTATACGAATGCAGGTGGTTGTACAGCAACAGATACCCTTTTAGTTCAAGTTAATTTTAATGAAGTTGTAAGTGTTCCCAATTCATTTTCGCCCAATGGAGACGGTTCCAATGATTTATTGCGTGTATTAACAAATGTTGATGGAGATAATAATTTTACGAATGGATTTATAGAGGGCGGCGCTATTGCAGAAATGGATTTTAGAATCTATAATCATTATGGTCAACTTATATTTAGGACATCTGATACCCGAGAAGGGTGGGATGGAAATTTTAAAGGGAAGCCTGAGAATCCGGCGACGTTTGTTTATACTTTAGATTATCGATTGATAAATGGAAGATCAAGCTCAATTAACGGTAATGTAACTTTATTTAGATAAGGAATGAAAAATAATATTATACTTCAGATTTTTCTACTTTGTTCAGCATCATTTTGGGCTCAACAAGAAATCCATTCCAGTAATTGGTATTTATCCAATGCGTTGGTGAATCCTGCTGCTGTTGCAACCGATGGGTCAAATTATTCAATTTACACCAATTTTAGGTTACAATATTTCACGATAAATGGGAGTCCAATGCGAACTAACTCACTTGCCGCAGAAATAAAAATTCCAGATCAAACAGGAAGGGATAATTACTTTGGTGTTGGTTTAAATTTTTACAATGACCAAACCGGAGATGCTCGTTTTATGACGAATTCTTTTGCTGTACCTGTTAATTACACTATGCAGTTGGATTATCAAAATAAACTTTCTATTGGGATTTCACCTGGATTCTATACGCAAGGTTTTAATCCATCCTCTCAAACTTGGGAGTCACAATGGAATGGCAATACGTATAATTCAACAACTGTATCAGGTGAGAATTTGAATAAATCATATGCAGCTTTGGACATAGGGACCGGAGTTTTTTATCAACTGGAGCGAAATGATAAATCAAAATATTTTGCAGGGTTTTCAGCTAAACACTTAACACGACCTAAGGTAGATTTTTCATTCGGCGGTGACAAATTGTATCAGCTTATGACATTGCATGCAGGTGCCGAATTTACAACGCGCAGAAACCAATATAAAATTCGCCCACAAATTATCTATCATATGAATGGACCTAACAAATCATTGGTTTTGGGTACATCCGCAGAAACAATGTTAGATGAAGGTGCTCGTGTTACAACCCTGCGTAAAACAAAGAGTATTCAATATGGATTTTATTACCGTTGGAATGATGCTATTATTGCCTCTTTCGGTGTGAATATTGATGGATTTATGGCGGGTTTGTCATTTGATGCAAATGTTTCTAAATTAAATACAGCGACAAATAGCATCGGAGCAATAGAGTTGTATTTGAAGTACAGCCTCGTTAGTAAATCAACGGATACTAAAAAGAAGAAAAAGAAGAAATAGTTTTTATTGCTTTTTCTGAATTTCTACAGTCTAAATTACTATTTTAGGGGTTTAATATAAATCCATGAAAAATCTTTTCTTTTTACTTTCTAGTTTTTTTCTTGTTAGTTCTAGTTTTTCTCAAAAAGCACCTCTAAATTGGTATCTGAAACATCCCCAAAAAGATAAAGTATTTGGCGTAGGTGCTACTGAAGCATACAAATTGTTAGTAAATAGAAAACCCACAGATGTGATCGTTGCTGTTATCGATAGTGGTGTAGAGACAGATCATCCAGATTTAAAAGATGTTATTTGGATTAATTCAGATGAAATTCCCGCTAATGGAATTGATGATGATAACAACGGTTACATTGATGATGTCAATGGCTGGTCATTTTTAGGTGGTCAAGGAGGTGATATCAATAATGAGGCTATGGAAATAGCTCGGATGTTCCAAAAAGAAAATAGATATTTTGCTGGCAAAGACGCTTCTTCAATTGATGAGGGGGATAAAGACCGTTATGAAAAATTTTTAAAAATTAAAAGTGATTTTAACAAGGAGCAAGGGCAATTAATGGCGCAATATAAGGGAATTGAATATGCGTCAAAGTATATTGCGAACGTTAAAAAACAGCAAGGTGAATTTTCAAAAAAAGCCAATAAAAATTATACCACCAAAGATGCTATTGAATTGAAATTACAAAAAAACCTGAAACGTCCTTTTTTATTCATATCTCCTAGCGTAATTGAAAAACAGGTCGAGGGTGGGGAGGCACAGATTGGTGGCATGATTAGGAGTAATACAATGAATGCGGATAGTTTACGACAAGTAATTGTTGGTGATGTTGTCAATTCATTGAGCGAAAGAAATTATGGATGTAACCGATATGAAGGACCGGATGCCATGCATGGCACGCATGTATCAGGTATTATTGCCGCCACTAATGGTAATAAAGTAGGGATAGATGGAATTGCAAAACATGCCAAAATAATGGTACTTAGAGCTGTTCCAAATGGCGATGAACGAGATAAGGACATTGCAAATGCGATTTATTATGCTGTTGATAATGGAGCAAAAATAATAAACATGTCATTTGGGAAATATTATACTCCGAGCAAGGAAATATTAGATGATGCCATAAAATACGCCAAAAGTAAAGATGTACTATTTGTTCATGCTGCCGGAAATGATGCAAAGGATAAAAATAGTGAGGATTCTTACCCCACTCGAATTTTGAATGATGGAACAATAGCAACAAATTGGTTGGAAGTAGGAGCAAGCAGTGTTTCAAAAAAGGGAAGTAAATTAGTGGCTGATTTTTCTAATTATGGTTCTAAAACGGTTGATTTATTTGCCCCGGGAGTGGACATCTATTCGACCGTGCCGGATGGCAAATACGAGGATGCTTCTGGCACTAGTATGGCTTCCCCTGTGGCAGCGGGTGTAGCAGCAATAATTCGTGGATATTTCCCGGAATTGACAGCTGAACAAGTTCGTGATGTACTGATGGAAACTGTTGTCTCAACTACAAAAAATATTGCGATTCCAGGGCGTAAAAAAAATGAATCTGTTGGGGTGATGAAGGATGTGTCAATTTCTGGTGGTTTTATCAATGTTGAAAGAGCGGTGAGTTATTTGCTGTCAAAAGAGAAAAAATAAATTATTGAAAAATAAAGCGGATTATTGTCAAATGATAAAAAGAATCGTAATTCATTTTAGTTAACTTTAATCATAAGTATATTATGAGAAAAATAAATTTAGTCGATGGAACTCCTGTTTTTGCGCTACGTGTAGCTGAAGCAAAAATGTTAGATCATCATGTTGAAGGATATTTAACCAATGGTATTCAGATAAAAGACGGTGATGTTGTTTTAGATGTAGGGGCAAACATAGGTGTTTTTGGAGTACGTGCTGCTCAAAAAGGAAAAAATGTTCGTGTGTATTGTTTTGAACCAATTCCTGATATTGCCGATACACTTGAGAAAAATGCTGAACTTATAGGAGGTGGTCAAATAACGGTTTGTCGGTATGGAATTTCGAATGAAAATACCCAAGCCGAATTTACATATTTTCCAAATACTCCTGCTCTTTCAACCCTCCATCCTGAGCAATGGGATGTTGATCCAACAGCTTTCCAACGTGCAGTAAAAGGAACTATGAAGAATCCGCCTGAAAATATGAAATGGATGAAATGGATACCTACCATTTTTTCAGGTTTGATCGCAAAACAGTTGGTTAAAGGAAGAAAAAAGGTGAGTTGTTCCTTAAGAACACTATCTAGCTTCATAACAGA
>CAMAQX010000012.1 GCA_945860455.1 Lishizhenia tianjinensis | reverse complement strand
AGGCCATAACAGCCAAAAACATTACTAAGGAAAGAAAAACAGAAGCCGTTTTTCCAAATAACACTCCAATCATATCTGAAGCAAGTGTTTTTGTGTTAGCTAAGTGATCAAACCCTAAAACTGAAAAATAACTAAAATTTACAGATAGGTACAAAACTAAAATGACCGTAATTCCGATAAAAATCGATTTTGGAAGGGTTCGAGATGGGTTTGCAATATCGCTACCAAAATTTATCGTATGTTGATACCCTCCATAGGTAAAGAAAACCGGAATGAAGCACATGATGAAAGCTTTTAACGGATTTTCATCAACCGGTAATGGTGATTGAGTTATTGCATGAGAATCAACACCTGTTGCTACAAAAACACAACTTATCAATAATAATATAAGTGCGATTTTAATCAACATTAGTCCATTAAGCACCATAGAACTAATCCGAATGCCTAATAAATTAACAAACATCAAAAGAGTAACGGTTCCAATTGTAACAAATAGAGTTGACTGAACTTCTTCCATTCCAGGAAACAAGATAGGCGCAATGTATGCAGAACCCATAATTGCGACTGCCGCAGTAGAGGCCGCGTTGGAAATAACCGTTATCCAATTTACCATAAAGGCAAATACAGGATTATAACAAATCGAAAATAATTTATAAAACCCTCCGGCAGTTGGTATCCTTGAGCCAATCTCAGCAAAGGTTAGCGCACCAAACAAACTTACAATTGCGCCGATTGTCCATGCAATAAAAAAAATCTCAGGGGTACCTGCCTTTGATGCTACTTCGGAAGGGGTTCGAAAGATTCCCATTCCAATAACCAGGCTAATTACAATGATACTAAGATCAAAAACGCCGAGTTTGGGCTTGATTATTTGTGTATTTGACATGGTCTAAAGTTAAAAACTTATTCATTTGTAAAAGATATTTATAAAAAAAGATTGAGTGACGTGGCATATACTTTGCTAAGACCTAGAAAAAACCACCATGAAAACTATCATTTTAGCTATCGGAATTATCCTTACACTTATTCTTGTAAGCAGTTCAAACCCTAGTAATTTCCCTACAATCAATAATACTGCGTTTGGTCCCGGGGAATATTTGAAATACCGCGTGAGTTATGGAACAATGGACGCAGGTGAGGTGGTAATGATGGTGAAATCGACCACGGTAAAAGGAGGTGGAAGAGAATTGATACACGTTGAAGGTACTGGAAAAACGCTTGGCGGATTCAATTCGTTTTATAAAGTGGTGGATAAATATGAAAGTTATTTAGATAAAAAAAGTTTGACACCTTGGTTTTTTTATAGACGAGTAAATGAAGGAGGGTACAAAATCAATCAAGACTACACCTTTTTTCAAGATCGAAATACTGTTTATAACGGAAAGAAATCATTTAATGTTCCTGCTGGAATTCAAGATATGATTTCTTCATTTTATTATGCACGCACGATGAATTTCACAAACATCAAAGCTGGAAAGGTGTTTCAGTTCAAGTGTTTTATGGATGATGAAATTTGGACATTGAAAATTAAATATGTGGGCGATGAAATCGTTAAGATTAAATCTGGGAAATACAAATGCCATAAATTTGTTCCTATTGTACAAACAGGACGCGTATTTAAAAATGAAAAAGATTTGAATTTCTGGATAACCGCAGATGCCAATAAAATTCCAATTCTTGTAAAAGCGAAAATCCCAGTAGGCTATGTAAAATTACATTTAACAGATTACAAGGGATTAAAAAACGACATGACTAGCAAACTACCAAAGTAAGAAAACACACAGTATAGTATGGATAAGTAAACGTGAAAATGATAACTTTTATGATAGAATAAGTTATCATTGTAGTTGAGGATTTACATCAAAAACACAATACTTGAGTTCGAATTTTTTCCACATGTTATTTTTTATTGTTTTCACCTTCGCCTATGCGAGGGACGGACTCGTACAACAAGATAGTAATTTATTGCCGGTTGAGCGTGCTTGTTTATTTCATATAGTTCAAAAAAGTCCAGCATTAAAGTACAATTTCGGTCGATGTTTTGAATATAGCGGACCCTCTGTATTATTATCCGACGGTAAAATCAACTACGATTCAATTGAACAAATCATCATCAATCACCCAGAATATCTCTTCATACGAAAATCAGAAATTGGAAAGGGTCCGATGGGGTTATTGGCAGAAGCAGCAAATAAGATGGCTGTGTTGGAGCTTAACAAGATCTTACTTGAGAAACGAGAATCCTTTATGGTAAATAAACCATTTGAAAACCCACGTTATTTAGAATTTGAAAATTCACTAATTTCAGAATTACCTGAGATTGCTCTTACAAAGAATGGAAGTAAAACTACTCCCAACAAAGAACTTTATTTTTTCACGGATCCAGCAAGAACTTTCAAAGATAAAGTAGAATTTCTGTCGCAATATAAAAACTATACAGAAGAAGACAAGCGAAAAATAATGCAAGCCTTTTCTATTTCAGTCAATAAGTATGTCAAAAATAGGTGTTTCGAAATATACGTCCAGCTTGGTGGCCTAGCATCCGATTTTGAAAGTTATTTGGTAGCAGCAGGAGAAGGAGGAAGTACTGCTGGGCTACTTTCAGAATTTGAAAAGAACTTATCCGGGAAATGGAATAGAGGGCTACCAAAAGCAATTGGTCTATTTCCTTATCAAATTCAAGCATACAACGTTAAAGAAATTTCACCTGAACGCATCGCCACCATTCCCCTGTCTACTACAGGTATGAATCGGTTAACAAATCTACATTTTGATGTTTGGGGTTATAACGCGAAGAAACAAACAACAGTTGTTATCGAAAAAAATGGAAAAAGTTATATCCTATTTGGTGCGGGCGACACGCAATTTCTTTCTCCAGACTCTTCATTTTCAAGTGGAAATACACTACTTTCGGTCATTAAAGAATTAGAAACTGGTGAAATTGATAGGATAAATGAACGAATTTCAGGAAAAAAAGGGTTGGATGAAAAAATCAAAACGCGTGTTGAAAAACGTGCATTAGTCTATCAGCAAATACAAAAAGAAGAAGGGAAATACCTTCAGTTCAAAGGTGGGAAAGTCTCCGTTAAAAAGAAGGCACCAAGGAAAGTAAAAAGAGCAAGAAGAAAGGCATTGGATGGTTTGAGTGAAAACCGAGATTCTCAAGTGCGACCTACAATAAAATCAAAAAGAAAGAAAAGAAGAAAAAAAGAAGTTGATTTAATAGACCTATATCGTAGCTATGAAAAGTTGACGAAAGAAATTTTCTATTACCAACAGCAAAAGGACAACGAAACGGATCGACTAAAGTTATCAACCGAAAAACTGACTTATTACAAAGCATCGATGGGGATCAATATTCAATCATTTACAATGGTCGATTCGCTGTATTCATTTGCAGATTCAAGTACCTTTGATATAAGAACGCAAGAGTTTAAATTCAAACCATCACAAAAGGCAGAAAATTTCATCGTGCGCTTAATTTCAATTCCCGATAACGCGATGGCAAATTCATCTGATGAAGTGATGCTACATGTTTCAAAAATAGATGTTGATCCACGACTAACTGCCACAATAAATCTCAATCTGTCAGATCAATTCGACCCAGATAAATTTGATTTAAAAAATGGCCTGTTTACGCCAAATGATTCAACATCACTGCGCACCATTGCAGATTTATTAATTAAAAATGATATCCCCCTAAAGTTTATTGCTAATGGATATGGTATTGGTGAATTTGTAAATGGCACAGTAAAAAAAGCGGTCAATCAACATGAAATTGATGGTGGATTATCGCGTAATTCAGATTCGAGCAATGCAAGATTGAGGAAAACAGCATTGTATGTTCAAACGGATCATCGTGTAATTTTTGAAATTGAATCGTTCACAGACCCTTTAAAATCAACTCTTGAGATACAGAACAAGAATTTAATTGACCTCTCAAAAAAATACAACTTATCAAAAAATGAAATCCTTAGCGGGTTTCGAACCAAATCTGTTATGATGAAACTGCAAGATGAATTTATTAAATGGGTTGCTAAAAATTATGAAGCTGAAAAAGCTCGAATTATTATAGACCGATTCAATGATGAATTTCAAAAAACGAAAATTCAAATTGGTACAATTTCACTTAAACCAAAAGAGCTAACAATCTATTAATTTGTTTTAAAACCACATGAAAGTAATTGTAGCAGGAATAGGTACAGAAGTTGGCAAAACAATCGTTAGTGCAGTATTTTGCGAAGCGTTTGGATTAGACTATTGGAAACCAATTCAATCTGGTGCAATTGAAGACAATGATTCAACTTCTATTTTCAAATTAGTCAGTAAAAAAATTACCGTTTTTCCAAATTCCTATTGTTTTCAGGCGCCTTTATCTCCTGATCAAGCAGCTAAATTAGAAGGTGTTGTAATTGATCCAACTAATTTAAAATTGCCTCAATCAGACAACCTTTTAATAGAACCTGCAGGTGGATTAATGGTTCCTTTAACAGCGGATGGATTTCTATTTTCTGATCAATTAATTCACTGGAATTTACCAATTATCCTTGTTTCTCGCTTTTATTTAGGAAGTATAAATCACACGTTATTATCTCTCGAGTTACTGAAATCCAAAGGATTACACTTGGCAGGAATTGTATTTACGGGTGATGTAAATGCTGAATCTGAGGTTACCATTCGCCATTTCGCCCCCACCACCCATTTTTTTAATGTTCCTTGGACAGAGAATCTTTCATCGGAATTTATTCAAGAACAAACACAAAATCTTCGCGAATCATCCTTTCAACAACTTTTTATATGACCCTTTTTGAAAAAGATAAAGAATACGTTTGGCATCCGTTTACTCAAGTTCAAACGGAAGCTCCACCTATACATATTGTTAGGGCCAAAGGAACTAAACTGATTGACGACAAAGGAAAGTCCTATATTGATTGCAACTCATCCTGGTGGGTCAATATTCATGGGCATGGGAATAAACACATTCAAAAAGCCATTAATACCCAATTTAAGGAAGTAGATCACATCATATTTGCTGGAGCGACTCATTCAAAGGCAATAGAATTAGCTGAAAGAGTTGCCAACAAACTTCCAAAACCATTATCCAAAGTATTCTTTTCAGACGATGGATCAACTTCTGTTGAAGTTGCATTGAAAATGGCCATTCAATATTGGCATAACAAAAACGAAAAACGTACAAAAATTCTAGCGATTGATGGTGCCTATCACGGTGATACTTTTGGTGCGATGTCGGTGTGCGAACGGGGTGTTTTCAATCGACCATTTGAATCGTTGTTTTTTCAAGTTGATTTTATAGATTTTCCTATTCCTGAAAAAGAAGAAACACTGCTAACAAATGCAGAAACACTTTTAAAATTAAATCAGCATGCTGCGCTGATTGTTGAGCCACTCGTACAAGGTTCCTCCGGTATGAGAATGTATAATCCTCAATTTTTAGATGAACTAGTTAAGTTGGCTAAAAAATACCATACGCTCGTGATCTTTGATGAAGTTATGACAGGATGGGGAAGAACAGGCAAATGGTTCGCGTTAAACCACATCCAAGAAATTCCAGATATCGTTTGTTTATCCAAAGGTCTAACAGGAGGTGTTTTACCACTCGGGTTAACTGTGGCAACAAAAGCAATTTTTAATGCATTTTTGGGGGAAGAAAAACAAAAAGCATTTTTGCATGGGCATTCTTTCACCGGAAATCCTTTGGCTTGTGCTGCTGCATGTGCTAGTCTGGATTTATTGGAAGAAGAAAAAACATGGCGGGCTATAAAACGGATTTCAACTAATTACGAACCTTTAATCGTTGAATTAAAATCTAGTCCGGTTATTAAGGAAATTCGTCAACTGGGAACCATCTTAGCCATCGAATTGGCGGTATCTGAAGAATCCTCCTATTTTAATTCGATACGTGACGAAGCCTATCACTATTTTTTAGACAATGGCCTTTGGATTCGACCTTTAGGAAATGTAATTTTTGTTAATCCGCCGTATTGTTTGACTCAGGCTGAGCAAAATCGTATCTTTGTAGTAATTAAGCGTTTTATAAAAAAGTTGGAACTATGACAATGGATGAATT
The DNA here is from genome assembly GCA_945860455.1 of Lishizhenia tianjinensis. GTDB lineage: Bacteria > Bacteroidota > Bacteroidia > Flavobacteriales_D > Crocinitomicaceae > UBA952. The sequence goes on along the minus strand of CAMAQX010000012.1, from coordinate 17,568 downwards.
ATTTCGAGAACTGAAAGACCTTGATTTCCAAGCAAATAAGTTATTGAAATCAAAAGTGTTAGATGCGGAAATAGTCCGACAATTTAATGATCAATCAATACGATTGAAACAAACATTAATCGAATTATCTCCTCAGGATGATGTGGCAGCTCATGTGACAGAAATCAGTGAAATTGATATTGATGGTACACCTAAAATCTCCACGTTTTCTTCCTTTTTAGGAATAATTACTTTTGGTATTTACACTTCCAATTTGCGAAAATTTAAAAAGCAGAAGTATTTTAAAAAACTTGTGTCAAAAACGAAAAATCAATGGATTGCTATTGAGTTTCTTTTAAAATCTTGATCCTATGGTAATTCAAAATGCCAGTTTAAAAAGCTTGAATACATTTGGAATAGAGGCAACAGCTCGATACTTTAGTCGTTTTTCCTCTGTTCAAGAATTGGATTCTATTTTCAAAGAATACAAGGAAATTCCGTTTTTAATTATGGGTGGAGGAAGTAATTTGCTACTTACTCAAGATTTTGATGGGATTGTATTGCGAAACGAAATTATGGGTAAATCCATTTTGGAAGAAACTCCAGATTCTGTTTTAGTGAAAATTGGCGCTGGCGAAAATTGGCATGAATTCGTTTTGTGGGCCGTTGAAAATGGTTTTGGTGGCGTAGAAAATATGAGTTTGATTCCGGGAAGTGTTGGCGCAAGCCCCATGCAAAATATTGGTGCCTACGGTGTTGAAATAAAAGATGTATTTGATCATTTGTTTGCTTATCACATCGAATCTGGAGAAACACATCGGTTTTCTTTAGATGAATGTCAGTTTGGATATAGAGAAAGCGTTTTTAAACGGAAACTGAAAAATCAATATGTGATTAGTGAAGTTTGTTTTCGATTAGAAAAAAACAGAAAAGTAAATACCACCTACGGAGCGATTAAGCAAGAATTGGAAAATAATAGCGTATCCACCCCTACTATTCGTGATGTAAGTCATGCAGTTATTGCTATTCGACAATCTAAACTGCCAAATCCTTCTGAATTAGGAAATGCAGGAAGTTTCTTTAAGAATCCTGTTGTAGACTTAGCTATTGCGGATGCCATTTTAGAAAAGTTTCCTTCAGCACCTGTTTATCCATCTGAAAATGGGAAAAAGAAACTAGCTGCAGGATGGTTAATTGAACAAGCAGGTTGGAAAGGAAAAACGGTTGGTACTTGCGGAGTACACAAACTACAAGCATTAGTTTTAGTGAATTACGGAGGCTCTACTGGAAATCAGATTTACGATTTATCCTCGGCAATCATTTCAGATATCCACGAAAAATTTGGAGTAACGCTCGAGCGTGAAGTGAATATTCTCTAATTCCACACCTTAGTTCCTTCCGAACAATTGGAACAAATATCAATCCCTTTACGATTCGTTAAAATAGCTTGACGGAAATTTTGGTAGTTAGCTGATCGCCATATTTCCTGAAAGGATTTGTCTTTTAGTGTTCCCATAGCATGTTGAGCATCTTTATCAAAACAACAGGGAACCACTTTTCCGTCCCACGTGAGAACGCTTCCAGACCACATGCGCCAACAATGATTTCCGGGATCTCCTTTTAACGCATATTTCCCTGAACTAGTCCGTTTGTATCGACTATACTGTTCATTCGCTGGCATTAATGGGTTTCCTTGTTCATACTCGTAAAATTGAGCTGTTTTGATGCGAACCTCATCAATTTCAAGTTCATTGGCTAGTGAAAATACAGCAGGAATTTCATGTTCATTCGGTTTAACGGCTAAAAATTGAAAAATCAAATGAGGCGTTTTGGATTTTAGTTCCTTTTTCGCTTCAACCAAGTATTTACTTCCTTCAATTACCTTTTCCAGTTGACCATGAACGCGGTATTGCTCATACGTTTCTTGTGTCAGTCCGTCAATAGAAATAATCAAGCGATCCAATCCCGATTTTACAATTTCGGTGGCTTTCTCCTTCGTGATGAAGTGAGCGTTTGTGGAAGTAGCTGTATATATCTTCGCTTTTTTAGCTTCTTTAATCAAATCCAAAAATTGAGGATGCAGAAATGGTTCTCCTTGAAAATAATAGTTGATGTAAAATACATGCTTTTTAACTTGCTGCAATATCGATTTATGCACCTCTAAATCAAGTTTACCCGTTGGCCTTGTAAATTGCTTCAATCCACTTGGACATTCCGGACAACCTAAATTGCACGCAGTAGTGGGTTCAATACTCAAAGAAAACGGATCCCCCACATGCCAAGCCTTTCTAGTAACCTGTGAAATGAAATAACTCGCTTTCAGCACCAACAAATTCCAAAGCCTGTTTATAGTAAGGTGTTTGGTTATTTGAAAGGAATAGTTTACATTTAACATTGTAAAAGACTTAATAAGTTGTGCCGATTTTGAGTATTAAACAAAAGAAACTCCTTATTTCTTAAAATTATCCGCAACAATCAGATCTTTGGTGCCATGTGTCCAAGAATAGAATCCTTCTCCGGATTTTACGCCTTTTTTACCGGCTGTAACCATATTCACTAATAAGGGACATGGAGCGTATTTTGGGTTTCCAAAACCATCGTGAAGTACATGTAAGATTGCCAAACAAACGTCCAATCCGATGAAATCAGCTAATTGAAGTGGTCCCATTGGATGAGCCATACCCAATTTCATTACCGTATCAATCTCTTCAACACCTGCAACGCCTTCATACAAGGTATAAATTGCTTCATTGATCATCGGCATCAAAATTCTGTTGGCTACGAATCCAGGATAATCATTTACTTCTACAGGAACTTTTCCTAACTTTTTAGAAGTTTCCATGATTAATTCAGTTACCTCATCAGAAGTAGAATATCCTCGAATGATTTCAACCAATTTCATCACAGGAACCGGATTCATAAAATGCATTCCAATTACTTTATCCGCACGATTGGTAACCGATGCAATTTTAGTAATGGATATGGATGAAGTATTTGTCGCCAAAATAACTGTCGGATCGGTAAATTCATCTAATTCTTTGAATATTTTCAATTTCAAATCAATATTTTCTGTCGCTGCTTCAACCACTAATTGAACGCCTTGAACGCCCTCTCTTACAGTAGTAAAAGTTGTCAAGTTATTCATAGTAGCTGTTTTTTCTTCTTCAGTCAATGCTCCTTTAGCCACTTGGCGATCTAAGTTTTTAGCAATTGTAGCCAATGCTTTTTCTAGTGATGCCGCGGAAACATCAATTAAATTTACCTTATATCCAAATTGTGCAAAGACATGAGCAATTCCATTTCCCATTGTTCCTGCACCAATAACTGCGACGTTTTTCATGATTGATTCTTTTTTTACAAATTTACTGATTTTACCAATTTGAAAGCTGAAATTCATAAAGTAACTTAGGATGAAAGTTGAAAGACCTCAATTTAGAATTCCATGCTGAATGATAAAATTGCAAAATCATTCGCAATAAGTAAAAGTTAATTGGTTCACGATATCCTAATTTTAGGAAAAAAACAATATAAAATGTCCATCATGCATCAGCAGCAATCTAGAAAAAACAGAACGCCTAGTATTTCATTTTAAATCATGCCCCTCCTGCAATGGAATGTGGTTTGAACGCGCTGAATTGAATAAAGTCCTAGATAAACTGGCAACAGATCAGCCGAATGAGGAAATAGAATCGTCTGTTACATATACTTCAACTCATGCACATCATGATTCTGCTATTACAAAGCAAATCTATGAAAACCGTGAAATGCATAACGAACATGAACATCCACACAAAAGACATTGGATGCATCGCTTGTTTAGACAGGTTTGATTTTGTAACTATTTTTTGATTTTAGATTTAATTGTAATAACTTTGTAATTACATAAATCAAAAAAAATGGAACTTTCAATCATCAAAATCGGGAATTCAAAAGGTTTTCGATTAACAAAATCAATCATTGATAGATATAACATTGTTGATAGAGTTGAGCTAATCTTGGAAAAAAGTCAAATTATTCTTCGGCCTATTTCAGAACCACGTAAAGGATGGAATGAGGCATTTCAAAAGATGCATGAAGCAGGTGATGATCAACTCTTGATGGATGACATTTTTGAGGATGAAAATTTCGATGAATGGAAATAAATCAATATCAAATTGTATTGGTAAATTTGGATCCAACTATTGGAAGTGAAATTCAAAAAACGAGACCTTGTGTTATTCTTTCACCAAATGAAATGAATGACAATTTGAAGACTATTACCATAGCACCAATGACTTCAACAAGTCGTAAATACCCAACACGAGTTAAAATTAAACACAATAATCGAGAAGGTTGGATTGTAATTGATCAAATCCGTACCATAGATAAAACCAGAATCGTCAAAACTTTTAATTCCTTAACAAGTAAGGAGATAAAAGAATGCAAACAAGTGATTAGGGAAACTTTTGTGGATTGAATATCCAATTTCCCTACATTCTCTCAGGGACGTGAACTCCCAATAGTTTCATTCCGGTTGCTGCCACTTTTGAAACAGTTGCACTGATCGCTAAGCGTAGTTTTCGTGTGTCTATATGCTCCTCACTTAATATACTAACGCTTTGGTAGAAATGGTTGTACTCCTTCACCAAGTCAAACAAATAATTAGCTAACAATGCCGGAGAATATTCGGTTGCTGCGGTTTGAATTACTTCAGGAAATATGTTGAGTGTTTTGATAATTTGTTTTTCCTCAGAACCTAACTTTGGCGTATTCCAAGTGGAAAAATCTTCAGTACTCTTACCTAAAAGCGATTTAATGCGCGCATGTGCATATTGAATAAATGGGCCTGTATGACCGTTCAATTCAATGGATTCAGCTGGATTAAACAACATTCGTTTTTTAGGATCTACCTTCAAAAGATAATACTTCAATCCTCCCAAACCAATATTGGTATACAATCTATCTTTATCTTGTTGACTCAATCCATCTAAATGTCCTCTCTCTTTTGTCATCTCGGTTGCTGAAGCGATTACTTCATCCATCAAATCATCTGCATCTACAACCGTCCCCTCTCTTGATTTCATTTTACCTGTTGGAAGATCAACCATGCCATATGACAAATGGAAGCAATTTTTCGCCCATTCATACCCCATTTTTTGAAGAATCAGAAAAAGCACTTTGAAATGATAATCTTGTTCGTTTCCAACCGTATAAACCATTCCTTTAATATCCGGGTAATCATTGAAACGCTCAATTGCTGTTCCTATATCTTGGGTAATATAAACAGCAGTTCCATCTGATCGAAGTAATAATTTTTCATCTAATCCATCCTCCGTTAAATCAATCCAAACTGAACCGTCTTCTTTTTGGTAAAAAACACCCTCTTTCAATCCTTTTGCAACAACGTCTTTGCCCAGTAAATAAGTGTCGGATTCATAATAGTATTTATCGAAATCCACCTCCATTTTTTGATAAGTTTTTTCAAATCCTTGATATACCCATCCGTTCATGGTTTGCCACAATAAATACACTTCAGGATCTTTGGCTTCCCAACGCACAAGCATATTTTTTGCTTCGCGCATCAAATCTGTTTGATTACGGGCAATTTCCTTTATTTTATCCTGAATTGTTTCAATTGCTTTTTCATCCTTTCCAACTTGCGCCTCGATCAATCGTTTCACTTCAGCAACAACGTTTTTATCGAAACCAGAGAATTCACTCGCGAACCAAAGACTTAAAACAGCTTCCGTTTCTAGTTTCAGGTGTTTATCAAATTCAACGTAATATTTACCCACCAACTTATCTCCTTTCATTCCTGAATTGGCCGGATTTTCTCGTTCCCCAACCTCATTCTGCGGTGAATATTTTAACCACGCCAACATGCTTTTACAAATATGAATACCACGATCGTTGATGATTTGAGTTTTAACTACTGAATGCCCTGCAGCTTTCAAGATTTCGGATACTGAATAGCCAAGAAAAATATTACGTAAATGTCCTAAATGCAATGGTTTATTGGTATTTGGTGACGAATACTCCACCATAATCAACGACTTAGAATTCGGTGCAGGCAATCCCAAAGTTGGATCAGCGGATAATTGTTTAAATTGATCTAACCAATATGAATCAGCCAATTGGATGTTTAAAAATCCTTTAATAACCTCATAGGAAGAGATTTCCGTTAAATGCGTTTTTAAAAAAGACCCAATTATTTCACCCGCTTGCTCTGGTGTGCATTTAAGCATTTTAACAAAGGGGAATGTCACCAAGGTGAAATCTCCGGCAACATCCTTTCTAGTTGGTTGAAATTGAATCGAACTTTCGGTGATTTCAGTTCCAAAAAGAGTTTGAGCATGCCCAACCAACAAGTTTTTTATCGTACTTTCCATATTATTTTTTCGACAACGAATCGGCAACTGATTGAATTAAATCAAATGCAATTTCAGCCATTTTATTTTTTTTATTATCCAAACATGGATTAACTTCTACAACCTCCAAGCAAACTGTTTTGGTATCTTGAGTAAATTGAACTAACAACGATCTTGCTTCCTCAATAGTCAATCCATTCTTAACAGGCGTACCTGTCCCGTATGAGGTCAAATCGGGATCCATTGAATCAACGTCAAATGAAACATAAATAATGTCACAAGCCGATAAATACGCCGCAGTTTCAACTACTATTTGATCAACCCCTTTTTGTCGAACCTCCTCCACTTTCACATTGCGAATCAAATGTTTATCCATAAGGTACTCCTCCTCCTTTTCAGTATCACGAACCCCAATAAAAACTAAGTTTTCAGGTTGAAACAAGGGTGACGCTCCTGCTAATTGCTTGAGGTTTTCCCAATAAGAATAGCTTTTCTCATCCAACTCATTTCTTTTCATTTCCAAGTTATCCAATCCCAATGCAATAGCGAGTGGCATTCCGTGAATATTTCCTGAAGGGGTTGTATACGGAGAATGTAAATCACCATGTGCATCAATCCAAATAACACCTAATTTTTTCTCTGGAAAGGCTTTCCGAATTCCACCAATGGTAAACGCCGCAGAAGAATGATCAGCAGCAAGTAGTAATGGGAATTCATTTGACTCTAGGACTTGACTTACTTGATGCACAATGTCATTTGCCACCTCAGATACACCATCTATTCTTTTTGCAAATGGGTATGAAGTGGGAATATCCAATAATGGATTGCGATCTAAAATATGCGTTGTTGTTTTACCACCAAAAAAATCACTACCAACCTCTCTAGCAGCCACTTGTATTGCCGCAGGCCCAAGAGAAGCGCCACGTGTTCCTGCTCCTAACTCGGAAGAATTGAGAATTAAATGAATGTTCTTTGTCATATAAATTTGTTTGTATTCCGTCAAAATTTAGTCTTACAAATTTAGTCTTTTAAGCGAATTGAAAGAAGCGTAGTATTATCTTTACGACTTAATTCTTAAAATAAATGAAATTCATATTCCCCCTTTCGCTTCTTTTATTTGTTTTTTCATCTTGTGGAAGGTATTCCGACAGTGAAAAATCTCAAATTGATCTTCAAATTCAATCTCTAGTAAAGAAAAAAGGATGGAAAATGGAGAAATCTGAATCTGGAGTGTACCAGCAAATAGTAGAGGAAGGAAAAGGCAATGAAATTCAATTACGCGATCTATTGGTGGTGAACTATACTGGACATTTAATCAATGGGACTGTTTTTGATAAAACAAAAAAACCGATAGAGTTGGATATGAAATCCCTTATTGCAGGATGGAAAGAAGTATTAGTTGGTAAAAAGGTTGGTTCTAAAGTTCGATTTATTTGCCCGCCGCACATGGCGTATGGAAGAAGTTCAAAGGGTCCCATACCCGAAAATTCAATCTTGATATTTGAGGTTCATGTTCAAGGTATAAAATAAAAACGGCCATCCCTAGGGACAGCCGTTTCTGAAAATATTACCAAAAGAGACTATTCTCCTTTTTCCATTTTTTCTTTTAGTTCAGCTAATGCATTAATATCTCCAAGAGTTGATTTCTCAGATGTTTGATTTACTGCTTTCACTGCGCTATCTGTCGCAGAAACTTTAACAGGTTTTTTAGCTGCCGGTTTCGAAGCTGTTGGTTTATCTGACCCTTCCTCAAACAATCGAGTATGAGAAACAACGATTTTTTTCGCTTCTTTATTGAATTCAATCACTTTAAAATCAAGTGTTTCTTCCAATCCAGCTTGCGAACCATCTTCTTTTTTCAAATGTTTAGCAGGACAAATCCCTTCAACACCGTATGGCAATGCAACGATACCTGATTTATCTTTCATATCGATAATTGTACCTTGATGAACAGTTCCTTCAGCAAACATTGTTTCGAATACATCCCAAGGATTTTCTTCTAATTGTTTGTGACCTAAAGAAATTCTTCTGCTTTCGCGATCAATTTCCAATACAATAACAGCCATTTCGTCACCTACTTTGCAGAATTCAGATGGATGTTTGATTTTCTTTTGCCAAGAAAGATCAGAAATATGGATTAAACCATCAACACCTTCTTCTAATTCAACAAAAACACCAAAGTTGGTAAAGTTTCTAACTTTTGCCGTGTGTTTAGAACTAACTGAATATTTCGCTTCGATTGCAGTCCAAGGATCTGGCATTAATTGTTTGATACCCAAAGACATTTTTCTTTCTTCTCTGTCTAAAGTTAAAATAAGTGCTTCAACAGTATCACCTACTTTCATGAAGTCTTGAGCAGAACGTAAATGTTGAGACCAGCTCATTTCAGAAACGTGTATCAAACCTTCAACACCTGCAGCGATTTCGATGAAAGCACCATAATCAGCCATAACAACAACTTTTCCTGAAACTTTGTCACCAACATTTAAGTTAGCATCTAAAGAATCCCATGGATGTGGTTGAAGTTGTTTTAAACCAAGAGCGATACGTTTTTTATCATCATCAAAATCAAGAATAACCACGTTCAATTTTTGGTCTAATTCAAGCATTTCTTCAGGATGCGTTACGCGACCCCAGGATAGATCTGTAATGTGAATCAATCCGTCTACTCCACCTAAATCGATGAACACACCATAAGATGTAACGTTTTTCACAATACCTTCTAGTACTTGACCTTTTTCTAAACCAGAAATGATTTGTTTTTTCTGCTCTTCTAATTCAGCTTCAATAAGCGCTTTATGAGATACAACAACATTTCTAAATTCTTCGTTGATTTTCACCACCTTGAATTCCATGTTTTTACCCACGTAAACATCGTAATCTCTAATTGGCTTAACATCAATTTGAGAACCTGGTAAGAATGCTTCAATACCAAATACATCAACGATTAATCCACCTTTCGTACGACATTTAACATATCCAGTAATAATTTCTCCTGTACGTAATACGTCATTTACACGAAGCCAAGCTTTGTGCATACGAGCTGTACGGTGAGAAACAACCAATTGACCAGTTTTGTCTTCTTGGCATTCTACGTAAACATCCACTGTATCACCCACTTTTAAATCCGCATTGTAACGGAATTCATTAGATGCAACAACACCTTCAGATTTGTAGCCTAAGTTTATGATTACTTCTTTTTTAGTAATCATCATAACCGTACCTTCAATCACTTCTTTCTCATTGATAGAAGTTAATGTTTTTTCGTAACGATCTGATAATTCAGAACGCTCTACTTGTGTGTACCCTTGTAATTCAAGAGCTTCCCAGTTAAAATCAGCAATCCCTTCTTTTAGTTTTGCTTCTGTTTTTCCTTTTGCCATATGGCTTTTACGTTTTGTATTTCGAACACTCTGCTAATTCGAAAGTTAATTTTACTTACTGTCAGTGGCAGAGAAACAGCATTTTTAAGGGGGCAAAGATACTGAAAATACTTTTAAAACAAGAAGAAATACAGCAATTGTGGGAAAATTACAATTATTTTTAATGATTTGTGTTTGTAAAATAAAATAGTTTTGTTTCTTTGTTCACTAATAAAAAAATATTTAAGATGAAAAAAATTATTTTAAGCGCAGCTGCAGCATTAGTTTTGCTTGCTTCTTGTAGTAAATCTGAAGTTTGCGATTGTGTTGACACAACGGTTAGCGTAATGAAAGAGATGAAAACTGCTAAAGGAGACATGACAAAAATCAAAGCTATTCAAGACAAAAACAAAGCTGCATTTGACAAATGTGACAAGTTGAATGATGGAAAATCTGATGCTGACAAGAAAAAGTTAGAAGAAGAAGCTAAAAAATGTGCAGGATACGCAGAGATGGAAAAAATCATGAAAGAAGGAATGTAATATTCCATTTGAAGTTTTGGAAAGAGTCATTTAGGTGGCTCTTTTTTTTTGAATAAAAATTCTAACTTTGTATTAAACCAATTTAGTATGTATAAATTTACCGGTTCTATTAGTTTAATATTAGTGCTTTTTGCTTGTGGCAATCCAGTGGATAAGATTAATCCCAAGGAATTAAAAACAGCTTGTGATTGCGCACATGCTGCAGAAATATTAATCACAGAAAGATTAGACATTCAAGAATCTACGATTGAAGAAGAAAAAAAAGATTTTGACTCAACAGGTTTAATGACTCGATGGAACAAAATGTCCAAAAAGCAAGACGAAGTGTTAAAAGTTTGCAAGGATAAGCTTGAAGTTACAAAGTGTACAGAATGGGCGGCTATAAGTAAAAAACTGGTGACAAGAGGAGACGATTTAAACAAGCGTATAGAATCAAATGCCATTAAGAAAAAAGGGAATTAATCAAATCGAATTGCTTTCACAGGATTAATACGCGTAATCACATAACTCGGTAAAATTAATACTGACAGGCAAATTATCATCGTCCCAAGATTTAAGCCTAACAAATTCCAAGCATCTAGTTCAATTGGCACTTGTGAAAGATAATACACTTCTGGGTTCAACGAAATGAGTCCTGTATATTTTTGTAGAAAGCACAAACTCAATCCAATTAAATTTCCCCAAAACATTCCACGCAACATCAAAAAACCCGCTTGAATCAAAAAGATTTTTCGAATGGTCCAATTGGTTGCTCCCATAGCTTTGAACATCCCAATAAAATTGGTTCTGACAACAATTAAAACTAGCATGGCGGACCCCATATTAATTATCCCAATCAATAACATTAATACGATAATAATCAATACGTTAATATCCAAAAATCCCAACCATAAAAAAAGCTCTTTCTCCGTATCTTGAATACTGTTTACTTGCAAAAGTGAACCAGACTCATCCGGAACCATTTCAATTATTTGCTTTAGCTTCGTTGACATTAAGTCCAATTTACCCCAATCGTCGATATTAATTTCAAATCCGCTTACAAAACCTAAATTCGCCGATTTCCCATCCACTTGCTTACATTCTATAATTCCATTATCTGAGGTGAAAAGTCGGAAATGATTCCCTGACTGGTCCAAATATTCGCGCACAAGCTCTTGATTTTCATCCAATTTATACGGTCTTTTGGATAATCCTTTGACCGATATTTTTAAAAAGGAGGTGTCAATTAATTTTGTATTGTTTTTTGCATCCCCGAGCTGAATCTCTTCAGTAATCAATCGAATTAGTGTATCTTTAATCGGGGCCATCTCGAACATATTAAATCGTTTGAATCCTTCTCCCCAATTATATAGGTATGATCCATTTCCGCCACCAACTTCTACCTTTACGAGCAATGAACCATTAGACAATGTATCGGCAATTCGTATACTGGCATTTAACCCCCAATCATTGAGCTCTTGAACGATCGATAAATTGGTTAAAACCAGCTTTTTATCAAATTCTTCCAAGCCTGTTGAGTAAATTCCTTCAATTACAAATTGCCTTTTCACCGGTGTATTGCGCACAAAAAAAGCATCTATAGTATCTTTTAATTTAAAACCTAGTAACTTTGCCGTTTTTTTTGATATAACGATTGGTTCGACATCGTTTTCTTTGGAAAAATCAGGTATTTTACCTTCTACCAAATTTTCTTTAAAAAAATTCCAGTGGGTAGATTGAGACAATCCTTTAAATATGACACCCAAAATATCCTGTTTATTTATCAATGAATCTTTCCCTGATGCTAATTTAATTTTACTATCCGCACTTTCGGATTGGAGCAAAGCAGGTTTATAGGCGACTGGGTAAATACCAGCTAAATTCGGAATCGATTTCAATTGATTAAATGCTGGATGATCGATGGGGATTGGTGGTGTTTCATAGGGTGAAGCTTCTCCTACTGTTTTTATAAAAAAATGAGATCCAAACCCGGTTATTTTATGGCGAACCTCGAGCTGAAAGCCTTTCACAACTGCCAAGGTTAGCAAGTTTACAACAATAGCGAGTGCAATACTTATTATTGAAATCCGAACAATTGGACGCGAAACTTTCTTACCTTGTACTTCGGATTTAATTAACTTGCGTGCTATGAAAAATTCAGAAGACAACTCTTTTCATTTTAGGAATCAAAGTTACATAATGCTATTGAGTAGCATGAGTTTTTTCTGTTTTTTAATTTCATCGTGTTCATTCGGCGCGACAAAAAGCACTTCAGATTCAATCAAACACCCATTAAAACCTCTAAAAATTGCAACAATCACATTAGGAAATGAGCAAACCGATAAATACGTTACGTCATTATTGAATAAACGAATTGCCATTGTTGGAAATCAAACTTCGGTCATTGGAAAAACGCATTTAGTGGACAGTTTACTTGCTTTAGGTATTCAAGTTAAAAAAGTTTTTGCACCTGAACATGGCTTCCGAGGAGCGGCGGATAATGGAGAACATGTTTCCAACGAAACCGATAAAAAATCAGGACTTCGGATTATTTCCTTATATGGTTCAAATTCAAAACCAACGGCTGAACAGTTAGCAGATATTGATATCGTCGTTTATGACATTCAAGATGTAGGAGCTCGTTTTTACACCTATATATCCACCCTTCATTATGTCATGGAAGCGTGCGCTGAAAATAATAAAAAACTCATTGTGCTGGACAGACCAAATCCCAATGGACATTACATGGATGGCCCAATCTTAGAACCCGCGTTCTCCTCGTTTGTGGGAATGCATCCTGTACCCATTGTTTATGGAATGACAATTGGTGAGTATGCAGCTATGATTAATGGAGAAAAATGGTTGAAAAATGGAGTTTCTTGTTCGCTAGAAATAATCCCTTGTATAAATTATTCACACGATACATTTTATTCAATACCTATTCCGCCGTCTCCTAATTTACAAACGGATAAATCAATTGCTTTTTATCCCAGTCTCTGTTTATTTGAAGGAACAACAATCAGCGTAGGAAGAGGAACCGAAAGACCATTCGAGATTTTTGGCCATCCCAAATTCACAAAAACAGGTTTTACCTTTACCCCAACGCCTCGGTTAGGATCAAAAAACCCACCTTTTTTAAATCAACTTTGTAAGGGAATCGATCTTTCCAGTGAATTGAATACACCACTTTATCAATTAGATATTTCCATTTTACTTCGAGCGAAAAAATTATTAGGCAGTCATGATGTTTTTATCAATTCACCGAGTTTTTTCAATAAACTAGCTGGGAATTCTAAACTAAAAAATCAAATTGAAAAAAACGCATCCGAAAAAGAAATCAGGAAATCATGGCAACCTGGACTGGATGAATTTAAAATAAAGAGAGCAAAATACTTAATTTATCCGGACTAATTGGTTTCGATAATTGCCTCTCGTAAATCATCTGTCATGATTGAATCTGGATTTTTCTTTAATGCTTTTCGAATTCCAACTGCTGATCGCATGTCATATAACACTACTTTTTTTCCGAGATTCTGAATCATTTTTACTTCCTCTTGGCCAATCGCTGAATTTCTGATAACAATTCCTTGAATAATTGGGTTTGCTTGCAAAGATTGTTGAGCCATTTGGTATTCAGTAACATCCAAATAAACCGAGTAAAAAGAATCGATTAACTTATTTGCCAAAACCACATTATTTGTAAGGAGTATTACTTGAATTTCAGGAATATTTAGAAAGTCTATTTCATTCAATCGTTGTATCAATAGAACTGAATTAATGGATTGATTTAAGCATTCATTTACCGTTCGCAAATCCAAGTAGAGTGTTTTACCAAATAACAATGTAGGATTCAATTCAGCCAAAGGAATTAACTTTTCCTTTCTCCATGTTTTGTAATTCAATAAAGCTAATTCGCTATTCATTTTATCAGGAATACAGCCTTCACCGGTGGATTCTGAATCAAGCTTAGTATCGTGATACAGCCATAAGTCACCATCCTTTGAAAGTTGCACATCTACCTCTACTCCATCACACCCGCGCATCTGGAGCGCAAATTCAATTGCCTCTTCGGAGTTATCATGAAACATAGAGTTCCCCATGGAAAGACCCATACCAGCATGTCCAATAACTTCAATACTTGAAAAGTTTGATTGTTTTGTACAGCCAACTAGCACCATCAGAATTAATAAAACACTAATTCCACGCATAGCCAATTCCAATTGATCCGTAATAAGCAAAAGTAGATGCCCCGATATTTTTAGTTGTGGAACTGCGGAAATTCTCCCTCAAACCACCTAAACCAGCACGATGTATGAATGACCATTTCGATCCAATTTGAAAATAGTACCCCACAAAAAAAGAAGTAAATTGATGTAAATCGATGACTTTTAGGAAAGCATGAGTGATTCTAAGCTCCGGACCAAAAAAAACAGTTGATTTTCGTTCATTTTTTAATGAAAATAAATTAGTTGATAATCCTATTCCCAATTCGGGAAAGAATTGATTTTGATAGCATGAACGATTCAAACCAAAACCCAATCCAGAAGAATAATTCATTCGTTTGGTCTGCCATGAAAAATGAACCTGTGAAAAAAGATCAAATTTCTGCAAAGAAACAGAAGTAGAAAACACTTTTTGGACCGGTAGTTCACGTCTATTTGCTTGGCTTCCTTGACTATATAAAATTTGAGTAACAAGAATAAAAACCAGGAAAAGAAAAGATTTCATGTTCCGAAACTAATCAAATTTTGGACACTTATTACAAGGATATCCTTTTGTTTTGTATTTTTTACAACACTTTTTTTTCTTCTCACACGAAGAAACTACGCGATGTTTTTCTCGAATACAAGGGATTAAAACCAATTCATCCAATTTTGACACTTTCCTTATTTAGAATTATTCTATACAAAGATAAAAAAGAAATTTAATTTTCACCATTCTTCTTCCTTCCCATCATCTTTATTGGCTTCATTTATTAATTTCTTCCAATTATAACTCGTATCCTCTGCATCTTTAATAATCCATTGATAATCATCTTGCTTCAAGGGATACACCTCAATTTCTTCCCCGGTATACGTTTGAATAGCATCTAAAAAAATCTTTTCATCCGGGCTACAAAAAGCAATCGCTTGTCCTTGTCTATTACCACGCCCTGTTCTTCCGCAACGATGCACGTAATTCTCTGGATTTTCTGGCAAATCATAATTAATTACGTAATCAACATCGGGAATATCAATACCTCTAGCCGCCACATCAGTAGTAATAAGCACATTATTTTCTCCTGAACGAAAACGATCCAACAACTCAAACCGTTTTTTTTGATCCATTCCGCCATGCAAAGAGTCGACTTTCAATCCTGCACGAACCATTGCTGCATCAACACGCTCTGCTCGAACTTTTGTTCGAACAAAAACGATGAATTTTCCCTCTTCGTATTCTTTAAGGATGTTTTCCAGAAAATATCGTTTGTCATCCATGGCAATAAAAGCAACCGTATGATCTACTTTTCCTGCCACTGGATTATTCGGCGAAAATTGAATCCGAAGCGCATCTTTCACCACCTCATATGCTAATTTTTTTATCTTTTTATCTATTGTTGCCGTAAAAAAAAGTGTTTGTCTCTTAGACGGAATATGCCGCATGATATCCTTAATATCTTTATGGAATCCCAAATCGAGCATTAAATCAGCCTCATCTAGCACTAAAACCTGAATTTTTTCCAAATTAATGTATCCTTGTGAAATCAAATCAAACATGCGACCCGGTGTTGTTACCAATACATCCACATTATTCTGCAAGGATTTAATTTGAGATTCTTGCTCAACTCCACCAATCAACCCGAGCGTTTTTATTTTTGAATTTTTACCAATTTCATGAAAAACCGACGCTATTTGCTTTGCCAATTCGCGCGTTGGAACCATCACTAAACAATGAATGTTCGATTCTTTACGTTTTGATTTTGCACGAATAATTTGTTCAATAATCGGAATAACGAATGCTGCGGTCTTACCCGTCCCGGTTTGAGCAACAGCCATCACATCCTCACCATCCAAAATAGGCTGGATTGCCCTGTATTGAATATCTGTTGGTCTTACAAACCCCAAGCGGTCTAGTTGATCTTTAATTTCCTGATGAATTGGATAATCTTTGAATTTCATAGGTCCATATATTCAAAAAAAAACCGTCTTACGACGGTTTTTAAAATTTTATTTCTCGGCTATCTTCGGGAAAAGAATTCGACCGCAATGTTCACAAACAATTATTTTCTTTTTCGTTTTAATATCAAATTGACGTTGGGCAGGGATTTTATTGAAACAACCACCACAAGAATCTCTGTCTACTGTAACCACTGCCAAACCATTTTTAGCATTTGTTCTCAATCTATGGTAAGCAAGCAATAATCTTTCTTCGATATTTTTCTTTGCATTTTCAGAAGACTTCAATAAACGATCTTCATCGACTTGCGTTTCAGCTATAATCGCATCCAACTCGGCTTTTTTGGTAGCAAGATCGCTCGTACGAAATTCCAATTGAATTTTTGCGCTTTCAAAGACTTCTTGTTTAGAATCAACTTTGAATTTAGCCTCCTTGCTTTTCTTTTCGTGCAATTTTATTTCTAATTCTTGAAACTCTATTTCTTTAGACAAAGAATCATATTCACGGTTATTTCTAACGTTATTTTGTTGCTCTTTATATTTTGAAATAGCACTTTCAGACTCTTTGGAAGCGTTTTTACGATCCGAAATTTCAGTTTCCAAGCCTTTCAATTCTGATTCAAAATTGGAAATACGGGTTTGTAGACCTGCTACTTCATCCTCCAAATCTTGAACTTCTAAAGGCAGTTCACCTCTAATCGTACGAATTTTATCGATGTCTGAATCGATTTTTTGTAGTTCAAATAAAGCGTCTAATTTTTCTGCTACGCCTATTTCTTTTTTTGCTGCTTTTGATGCCATGTATTACCAGTAATTTATTGGATTCGTATTTCGTTCCGTTAAATGGATGGCAAAGCTACTAAAATTTTTCTTAAGAATATCAGCAATTAAATGTTTTGTAAATTGTTCGCTTTCATAATGACCAATATCCAAGACTAAAATTCGATTATCTGCATCAAAAAACTCATGATATTTCATATCTGATGTAATGAAAACATCCGCTTGTTGCGCAATGGCATGTTGTAATAAAAAACTACCTGACCCACCACAAACGGCTACTTTTCGAATCGGTTTATTCATTAGAGCAGTATGTTTTACACTTCCACAATGAAACGTTTCTTTTACCTTCGTTAAAAAATCTTCGCTATTCATTGGATCAACCAATTCTCCGACCATTCCAGCGCCCTCGAATGAATTTTTATTT
>CAMAQX010000011.1 GCA_945860455.1 Lishizhenia tianjinensis | reverse complement strand
AACGGGACTTTTATTTTCCCTCAAAAAACTGCCAAAGGGCATCAGGTGGCACAGGAGCAGTAACTTCAATTAATTCCTTAGAGGTAGGATGGTTGAAACTAATTTTTCGGGCATGCAAACAAATTGAACCGTCTTCATTGGATCGTTTTGCTCCATATTTTAAATCTCCTTTTATATGGCAATTGATCGTAGAAAGTTGCACACGAATTTGATGATGTCTCCCTGTTTCCAATTGTATTTCCAGTAAATGAAATTTATCTGATGAACGAAGAAATGCATAATTCAAAATTGCTTGTTTTGATCCAGCGCTGGTTTCATTGGTAACGTAGGATTTATTTTGATTTTCGTTCTTCCGCAAAAAATGAATTAGTTTACCAGAAGTGGCCTCAGGTTTTTTATCCACTATTGCCCAATAAATCTTATCTGTTTCCTTTTCTCTGAATTGCTTATTTAATCTTTCGAGTGCTTTACTGGTTCTAGCGAAAATTACGGCGCCGCTTGTGGGCCTATCCAAGCGATGAACCACCCCGCAAAAGACATTTCCCGGTTTGTTGTATTTCTCTTTTAAATAACTTTTAATGACATCGGGTAGGGTAGCGTCTCCCGTTTTATCGCCTTGAACGATATCAGAAGATTTTTTATTTACAACAATAACGTGGTTGTCTTCATACAAAATTTCCAGTGCCATAATTTTATTATTCTTCAGTTCCTTCCTCAAACAAGCTTGGTTGATCTTCTTCTCCTGGCGTTACGTCCCATTCCATTGTTGGAGCTTCACCATCTTCGGAAAGAGCTTCCAATGAAAGTTCTTCGCTGCCTTCCTCGTTTTTAGATTCTTCTGGCCAAGGGTTTTTTCCTTCAATTGGATGGGTTAGCACAATTTCCTTCACTTTCAATTTTGTTAATTGATTTCCTTGGGCTTTCATTCCTTTTACATCGATAAAATCGGTAAGTGGAACGATATTATCAGGTAAATTCTTAGTTTCTTTTAAAAGCTTATTATAAATAATGCGAACCTCAGGCTCGAATGCGGTTGTTGCAACGTCTAAAAATGAACCATCACTTTCATTAATAAATAAAACACGTTTATCGGTGGTTACCTCACACAGAAAACGCTTCACAAAATGCAATTCTTTTTCGCCATCATAATATACTGCCGTAATTGGTCTGCGCGGATGCCATTTTTCAATGTATGTCATGTCTTCATCAAAATGAGACGCTAGGTCAAAAGTACTCAAGCGGTATTCTCCATTTTTGTAAAGAGTCAGAATTTTATCTTCTCCTTTAAAATCTCCCAAGAACTTCCCACGCTCTTCATCATTCAAACGGCCGACAATTGGGTCATACCAGATTTTTCGAGCAGCCAATGTTGATCCTCCGACTTCTTTTTGCAGGATTTTCTGGATAATTTCTTTCGTAACTCGATTTCCAGCAGAATTTCGCCCTTTGATTAACAATGCACCCAGGTCGATATCGTAACGCAAACGTTTTAAATGCGGCCTTGGCCTAAGTAATACAGTAACCACCTCGCGCTCACCATTTGGATGTACCGAAAAATAAAGCATTTTGGATCCTTTTGTACCTCGGGTTAAATCGTATTCTGAATCTCTTGTGATGGAGTTGACATAAAAACGTTTCATCATGGTTGCTCCACCAATGCCATCTTGATAGAATAAGTGATAAATGGTGCGCGTGTCACCTTTTTTCCAGACGGCAACATGAACGATACCCTTGCCAACAAATTTCTTGTCTGTAATTTTTGTTACCATCATTTTTCCAGAGGCGAAGAAAATAATAATATCATCAATATCAGAACAATCAGAAATGGACTCCGTTTTTTTCAAGCCATGACCAATAAATCCTTCCTCATAATCCACATATAATTTCCGATTTGCAATGATCACTTTGGAAGCGCTGATGGTATCAAAGACTTTTATTTCTGTTTTTCGTTCTCTTCCTGCACCAAATCGTTTTTTTAAATCTTTAAAATATTCAATAGAATATTCAATGATGTTATCCATGTGGTGCTTCACTTGTTCCATTTCCTCTTCTATTTTCAATAGGAGATCATCCGCCTTACTTCCATCAAATCGTGTAATACGGATCATTGGAATCTGCGTTAATTTATGCAAGTCTTCGTCTGTTATTTCACGAATAAGGCTCTTTAGGAAAGGTTCAAATCGTTTGTATAAATACTCGTATAAGGTTTCTTTATCTGAATAGTGCTTAAAATCAATATACATTTCATGATTGATGAACAATTTTTCAAGGGTGGAAAAATGCCATTGGCGCTCAAGCTCATCTAATCGAATTTCTAATTCCAACCGAAGTAAACGTACGGTATTATCCGTGTTGAATTTCAATATTTCAGTAACCCCTAAAAACTGTGGTCTGTCACCTATAATAATCGTTGAGTTTGGAGAAATTGACACCTCACAGTCTGAAAATGCGTATAATGCGTCTATCGTTTTATCTGGTGAAACTCCTGGAGCCAAATGAATAATTATTTCTGCTTCGGATGAGGTGTTGTCCTCTATTTTACGGAGTTTTATTTGTCCTTTATCGTTCGCTTTTATTATGGACTCAATCAATGAACCTGTTGTTGTTCCAAAAGGAATTTCATTAATCGTTAATGTTTTGTTGTCTACTTTTTTAATTTTAGCCCTCACGCGCACTTTTCCACCCCTCAATCCATCGTTGTAATTCGAAAAATCTGCCATACCACCATTCATGAAGTCAGGCAAAATCTCTACTTTTTTTCCGCGTAAATGGTTGATAGATTGTTCGATTAATTCTATAAAATTGTGTGGTAAGAATTTACAAGCCATTCCAACAGCAATACCCTCAGCTCCTTGAGCCAAAAGCAGTGGGAATTTTACTGGAAGGTTCTCAGGCTCTCTGTTTCTTCCATCATAACTGGCTAACCAACTAGTAGTTTTTGGATTAAAAACAACATGTAATGCAAATTTGGAAAGTCTTGCTTCAATGTATCGAGCTGCGGCGGCTCCATCTCCCGTTATTGTATTCCCCCAGTTTCCTTGGCAATCGATAAGTAATTCCTTTTGTCCCAATTGAACCATTGCATCTCCAATGGATGCGTCACCATGTGGATGGTATTTCATTGTGTTTCCAATAACGTTGGCAACCTTGTTGTATCTGCCATCCTCTAATTCGCGCATGGAATGAAGGATTCGTCGTTGAACGGGTTTTAGACCATCGTGAATTGCAGGAACGGCTCTTTCAAGAATAACGTAGCTGGCATAATCCAGAAACCAATTTTGGTAAAGTCCTGCAACAGGTACAATTTTTTCGTCTAATTGCTTATTTTCAAAAGGATTTGAAGAATTTTCATCTTTATTTCCAATTGGTTCAATTTCGTCTTCTGCCATGTCTTAAGATGCTATATTTAAATCTTCAGAATCCGAAGATTCGGTTTGTTTTGCGGGATTTTCTGCGAGGTCTTTCACCACACGCAGATTATCAATGATAAACTCTTGTCTTTCAGGTGTATTTTTCCCCATGAAATAAGACAAGATGGAATCAATGGATGATTCTTTACTTAATATTACAGGTTCTAAACGGATGTCTTCTCCAATAAAATGTTTGAATTCGTCTGGCGAAATCTCACCCAATCCTTTAAATCGAGTAATCTCAGGATTTTTCCCTAGTTCGTCCATGGCTGACCTTCTTTCATCGTCGCTGTAACAATAAATAGTTTTCTTTTTATTTCGCACCCTAAATAACGGTGTTTGAAGTACGTAAACATGATTTCTTTTGACCAAATCCGGAAAAAATTGAAGGAAGAAGGTTAATAATAACATTCGAATATGCATACCATCCACATCGGCATCGGTTGCGATTACAATACGGTTGTAGCGTAAATTATCCATCTCTTCTTCAATGTCTAAAGCTGCTTGGATGAGGTTGAATTCTTCATTTTCGTAAACAACTTTTTTTGTCAATCCATAACAATTTAATGGCTTACCCCTCAATGAAAATACAGCTTGCGTAGTAACGTCACGCGATTTAGTTATCGAGCCACTCGCTGAATCTCCTTCAGTAATAAAAAGGGTTGTTTCTTCGCGTTTCTCATCTTTAATATCGGTTAAATGGGTTCGGCAATCACGTAATTTCTTGTTATGTAGATTCGCTTTTTTAGATCGTTCTTTGGCTATTTTTCGAATTCCAGCAAGTTCTTTTCGTTCGCGCTCAGATTGTTTGATTTTCTTTTCAATCGTTTCGGATGTTTCTGTATTTCGATGCAGGTAGTTGTCTAGATTTTCTTTTAAGAAGTCATTAATAAACGCGCGCATCGATTTACCTCCTGGTTCAATTTCTTGCGAACCTAATTTGGTTTTAGTTTGCGATTCAAATACGGGTTCAACCACTTTAACAGCTATCGCTGCCACAATTGATTGGCGTATATCAGAAGCCTCATAGTTTTTATTGTAGAAGTCACGAATAACTTTTGCAACAGATTCTCTGAAAGCACTTTGATGAGTTCCTCCTTGTGTGGTATGTTGACCATTCACAAAAGAATAATAATCCTCGCCGTACGTTTTTCCATGTGTAAAAGCAACTTCAATATCTTCCCCTTCCAAATGAATGATTGGATAAAGAGGATCGCCGTCCATGTTGTTTTCCAACAAGTCTTTTAATCCATCTTTTGATTGAAATTTTTCTCCGTTATAATAGATACTCAGTCCTCTGTTCAAATAACAGTAGTTCCACATCATTTTGTCTAAATAAGGAGTTTTATAGGTGTATTTTTTGAAAATAATTTCATCTGGCGTAAACTCAACATAGGTTCCGTTTCCTTCATCTGTCGTTGTAATCGCAAGGTCTTCGGTTAATTCTCCCCGTTGGAATACCGCCTGTTTTTTTTCACCATCACGCACAGAATACACCATAAAGTAGGAGGACAGTGCATTCACGGCTTTAGTTCCAACACCATTTAATCCCACCGATTTTTTAAACGCTTTTGAATCGTATTTTCCTCCTGTATTCATTTTCGAAACAACCTCAACCACTTTACCAAGTGGAATGCCACGGCCGTAATCACGTACACAAACCTTACCGTCTTTTACTTTGACATCGATTCGTTTACCATTGCCCATGACAAATTCATCAATGCAATTATCTATAACTTCTTTCACAAGAATATAAACACCATCGTCTGCTGCTGCACCATCGCCAAGTTTTCCAATATACATTCCAGGGCGCAATCGGATGTGTTCTTTCCAGTCGAGCGAGCGAATGTTATCTTCGGTATATTGAGTTTCTGACATAATTTTTTGAATACTAATCGTGATAAAAACAAAAATAAACTTTATCCTCTTGCAATAGGGTTACTAATTGAATCATTTATAAACGATTAGCGGTTGAAAAAGAAAAGGATGAATTTCTACCGTAAATTTTATTAATTTCACACGACAAATAGAAATTTTATGCAGCACCAACAGGTACAAAAAAAGCCTTCTTTTTTTCGGAATTTAACCACGCAAATCATTATTGCAATGGTGCTAGGAGCTATATTAGGAGTTAGTGTTTTTCATTATACGGATCTGGGAACCGCCAAAAGTTTCAGTTCATCGATCAAAATATTAGCAACCATTTTTATTCGGTTGGTTCAAATGTTAATTGCTCCACTAGTTTTTACCACCTTAGTGGTTGGTATTGCCAAGTTAGGTGATGTTAAATCGGTTGGTAGAATTGGAGGCAAGGCGCTAGGGTGGTTCTTCACGGCATCCTTTATTTCTTTATGTATTGGTATGTTTTGGGTGAATGTTTTGAAGCCAGGTGTTGGGTTGAACTTATCGGATGTTGATGTTCAATCCGTGGGTGAGGTAACCGAAAAAACACATTCATTTTCAGTACAAAATTTTGTAGAACACATCTTTCCAAAGAGCATTTTTGAAGCAATGGCAGCCAATGAAATTCTTCAAATTGTTATATTTTCCATCTTTTTTGGGCTAGCCGCAGCATCAATTGGTGAAAATTCAAAACCGGTTGTCAATGCATTAGACAAAACATCACACATTATATTGAAAATGGTTGGATATGTCATGAAATTTGCACCTGTTGGTGTTTTTGGAGCAATTGCAGGAGTATTTGCTGTACGTGATTTGAGTGAGCTTATAATTACATACACTAAGTTTTTTGGGTCGTTTTTGGTGGGGATAAGTTCCTTATGGTTGGTGCTTTTGTTAATTGGATTTTTATTCTTGAAAGGACGCATTTTTACTTTGTTAAAAAGAATTGTTAGTCCACTCATTATCGCATTTGGAACCACCAGTAGCGAAGCGGTTTTTCCTAAGTTGACGGAAGAATTAGAGCGATTTGGAATTAAAGATAAAATTGTTTCGTTCATGCTCCCATTGGGGTATTCCTTCAATCTAGACGGGAGCATGATGTATATGACCTTTGCCAGTATTTTTATTGCGCAAGCGTATGGAGTCCCATTGGATTTTGGGACTCAAATGTCTATGTTGCTCGTGCTCATGCTAACGAGTAAAGGAATTGCGGGTGTTCCACGGGCAAGCTTAGTGGTGGTAGCAGCAACGTGTGGTATGTTCAATATTCCCATTGAAGGAATTGCATTAATCTTACCAATCGACCATTTTTGTGATATGTTTAGAAGTGCAACTAACGTTCTTGGTAATTCAATTGCTACCTCAGTAGTTGGTCAATGGGAGAAAGAGGAATAAAACCATCCAAAATTCAACAATCGTAAATAATTCTTTTTTTTGTTAAAAATAGCTTAGCTTTGCATCCCGATTTCAAAAAAGTATGGATGTAAATCAAGAAAAGAGCTATTTAAATCATGTAGTGATTTTAATTTCTTGTGTTTTAGTACTTTCTGTTGCTGCTTTTTTGATTCCAGATTTTACAGTTTACGGTTATGAATTTAAAAAAGTTGATTTTTTAAAAGATATCAAACCAAAAAAGAAGTCCGAACTTTCAAAAGTCAAAAGCATTGCCAAAGAGTTTGTTGACAAGTGTCCTCCCGGTTATACCTGTATTGAGGATTATTCGAAGGACAAAAAAGCATTGAATGCAATCTTTGAGTCCCTTTCAGATAAGAATAAATTAACCAGAATGGCCTTTTTTGGGGATTCATTCATTGATGGGGATATTTTTACTGCTGAAGTACGTAAGATTTTGCAAGAAAAATTTGGGGGTTCGGGTGTCGGATTTGTTCCAATAGCCTCTGAAACAGCAGGGTTTCGTCAAACGATTCGACATTCATTTTCTGGAATAGATTCCTATAATATTATTGAAAACAAAGGGGGAGAAGGATTTGCTGCGGGTGGCTATTATTTTAAACCTAATGGACAAGGAAATGTAACCTATTCAGGAATTTCAGGGAATAACAAATTACAAACGTTACAAAACATTCAATTTTTTTATTCTACGAATTCAGGCTCAAATGTGCTTTACCGAATGAATGGTGAATCTCGCTCAATTTCTACTTCTCCATCCGGTCAAATTCAATCAGCTAAATTAGTTGCGTTTAGCACAAATTCTATTACCTTTTCTCTTCCTTCTGCAAAAGATACAAAATATTATGGGGCAAGTTTCGAAGATTCAAAAGGAGTTATCGTAGATAATTTTGGAATGAAAAGTAATTCAGGAATTGCGTTATCCAAGATAAGTCCTCAAAATTGGAGTCAATTCAACAAACTGCGTGATTACAAATTAATTGTTTTGCAATTTGGATTAAATGTTCTTGGGCCTAAAACAACACAGCTTGATTGGTATATAAAATCAATGGTTGAATTAATTGCGCGCATCAAGCAGGCATGTCCTGAGGCAAGTATTTTAATTCTCGGAATTCCAGATCGAAGTGTTAAAAAGGATGGTGAATATCAGACAATGCCTACTATTCCATTAATGATAGAAGCCCAAAGAGAAATTGCGAAAAAGAGTGGCGTTGCATTTTGGGATTTGTTTTCCGGGATGGGTGGTGAAAATAGTATGATTTCTTTCGTTAACAATAAACCTGCATTAGCAAATAAGGATTATACTCACCTTACTTTTGCTGGAGGTGAAAAGTTAGCATCAATTTTTACAAAAACGTTTTTGCATCATTTTTCGAATCATGTAAAAAGGAAAAATCAATGAGTGAGCTAACAAAGATGTTTGATTTTGACCTAAGTAGGTTTTGGAATGTGTTTTTATACAACCCAAAAGAACCATTAATATTTAGTTCTGGATTATTTCTTTTTCTATTTATGGCATTTTTGTTGGTTTTTGCACTCATTCAGAAACACCAGCGAGCCAAAATTCTTTTTGTAACGTGCTTTTCGCTTTATTTTTATTACAAATCC
Organism: Lishizhenia tianjinensis; assembly: GCA_945860455.1. Taxonomy (GTDB): domain Bacteria; phylum Bacteroidota; class Bacteroidia; order Flavobacteriales_D; family Crocinitomicaceae; genus UBA952. Next base: position 16,406 of record CAMAQX010000011.1, on the reverse strand, counting down.
AGTGGGGTCTATTTTCTATTACTGGTACTAACAACCTTGGTGGATTTTGTTTTGGCAAAAGCAATTTACAAGACAGAAAATGAGGTGGGTATTTCATTAGGTAAAGCTCGGATTCATATTTCATTAACAGATCGAATGGTTAAAGTTATTCGCAATTCTTTACTGGTATTAAGTCTTAGCTTTAATTTGGGGATTTTATTGTATTTCAAATACACTAATTTTTTCTATGAAATCTTTACCACTTTAACAGACCAAAAATTTGACCCATTCGATATTTTTCTTCCGGTTGGGGTCTCTTTTTTTACATTTCAATCGTTGAGTTATACACTGGATGTTTTCCGAAAAAATCTGAAGCCACTAAATAGTCCTTTAGATTATGCTTTTTTTGTTTCATTTTTTCCGCAGCTTGTTGCCGGTCCAATTGTTCGTGCCTCGGATTTTATTCCTCAAATATTTAAAAAAGTAGTTGTAACCAGAGAAATGATTGGCCGCGGTATTTTCTTGATTATTATTGGATTAATTAAAAAAGCAATTATTGCAGATTACATCAGTATTAATTACGTAGATCGGATTTTTGATAATCCAACATTATATTCGGGCTTAGAAAACTTAGTAGGTGTATATGGTTATGCCTTGCAGATATATTGTGATTTCTCGGGGTATTCGGATATGGCAATAGGTATTGCACTTTTACTTGGGTATCATTTCAATATCAATTTTGACGCACCTTACCAATCCATAAATATTACAGAATTCTGGCGGCGTTGGCACATTTCCCTATCAAGCTGGTTGCGTGATTATTTGTATATTTCTCTCGGAGGAAATCGGAAAGGTAAGATACGTACCTATGTCAATTTGTTTCTAACGATGTTGTTGGGGGGCTTATGGCATGGTGCAGCGATTCGTTTTGTGATTTGGGGCGCTCTGCATGGTCTTGCGCTCATAATTCATAAGTTATTCACCTCGCTAGTTAAATTTCAAATTAAAAATATCTTTGCCCTAAAGAGTTTGAATCTTTTAAGTTGGCTTTTAACTTTCCATTTTGTATGTTTTTGTTGGATATTTTTCCGAGCAGACACTATGAATGTTGTGGGTCAAGTTTTAACCCAGATTGCATTTCATTTCAATGGAAACATAATTCTTGATTTTTTTCTTGGTTATCCCGTTGTCTTAGCTATGATGCTAATTGGGTTTTTATTTCATTTCACTCCAATTTCATGGGAATTATCGATGGAAAAACTAGTAGCCCGCATACCTTTGGTTCTGAAAGCTGTATTGTTAGTGTTAATCATCATTTTAGTGGTGCAATTTCGTTCATCCGATATTCAGCCATTTATATATTTTCAATTTTAACCCATAAGGAGTCCTCGAAGAGTCAGTAAACATTCGTAGATTTGTTTCACCTAATTCACATATTATGTCAACGTATCAACCCGTAAAAAAAGTCACCACGCATACGTTGCAGGAGATGAAAAACCGGAAGGAGAAAATATCCATGTTAACGGGTTATGATTTTTCGATGGCAAGAATAATTGACGAAGCGGGAGTCGATGTTATTCTTGTTGGTGATTCTGCATCTAATGTAATGGCGGGACATGAAACAACGCTTCCAATTACATTGGAACAAATGATTTATCATGCTGGATCTGTCGTTCGTGCGGTGAGTAGGTCGCTAGTGGTGGTGGATTTGCCATTTGGTAGCTATCAAGGTAATTCCAAAGAAGCATTATCGAGTGCGATTCGTATCATGAAAGAGGCCGGGGCGCATGCAGTTAAAATGGAAGGTGGAAGTGAAATAATAGAATCTGTAAAACGGATTTTAACCGCGGGAATTCCCGTAATGGGTCACTTAGGTTTAACACCACAGTCAATTTATAAATTTGGAACCTATGTAGTTCGAGCTAAAGAGGAAGAGGAAGCGGCTCAACTCATGCGTGATGCCAAATTACTTGAAGAAGCAGGCTGTTTTTCGATAGTTTTGGAAAAAATTCCAGCTAATTTAGCGACAAAAGTGGCTGCAACTGTTCAAATTCCAATTATTGGTATTGGTGCTGGTCATGGCGTCGATGGCCAGGTATTAGTTGTTCATGATATGCTAGGAATTAATAATGAATTTAATCCGCGATTTTTGAGAAAATACAATAACTTACACGAGCAAATGCTTAATTCATTTAAACAATACATTTCGGATGTTAAAGCAGTAGATTTTCCAAATGAGACCGAACAATATTAAAACCATTTTTATGCGTACATTTCTTTATCTTTTCATTGGATTAACGATTTCTATTGGTATTTATGCCGTTCAATTTAAGGGGGACACAACAAATTCAGGTGAATCAGTTCCTTCAAAAAACGCGATAAAGAAAAAATTCGTTTCAGAAGATGATGAAACAATAACCCTCGTTGCGGTGGGTGATATCATGATGGGAACAAATTACCCAAGTGAAAGTTACCTGCCTCCAAAAGAATTGAAATTGCTAGCTCCAATGATGGAGTATTTTAAAATGGGTGACATTGTTTTCGGAAATCTGGAAGGAACAGTGCTCAATAGTGGTGGTGAAGTGAAGTCGTGCAACGATCCTTCTAAATGTTATGCTTTCAGGCAACCGGAATATTTTTTAGATCAATTGAAAGAGGCCGGATTTAATATGTTATCCATCGCAAATAATCACGTGGGCGATTTTGGTACAACAGGTCGTAAGAATACCGTTCGGGCACTAGCAGAAAGAGGATTTTGTTTTGCTGGTCAAACTACGTGTCCGAAAGGAATAATGACAATAAAAGGATTGAAAATTGGATTTACCGCTTTTGCCCCAAATAATGGATGCTTATCCTTGACGGATTATACTTTGTTAACCAATACAATTAAAGAGTTAGATAAAACCTGCGACATTGTGATCGTTTCTTTTCATGGTGGCGCTGAAGGACCAAGTGCAACTCATGTCCCGAAAAAAACGGAAGTCTTTTTAGGCGAAAACAGGGGGAATGTAACTGAGTTCGCTCGCAAAGCGATTGATGCTGGGGCAGATGTTATTTTGGGGCATGGACCTCATGTGTCACGTGCAATCGATCAATATAAAGGGAAATTCATCACTTATTCGATGGGTAATTTTTGCACCTATGGTAGGTTTAGCTTAAAAGGAGATGCCGGAATTGCTCCTCTTTTTCAATTGAAATTAAAACGCGATGGATCATTTGTAGAAGGAAAGATAATTTCTATCAAACAAATCGGAGAAGGTGGCCCGATATTCGATAAAAGTCTTGCTGCATTAAACGAAATAAAACAATTAACATTAACTGATTTCCCTCAATCCAATGCCAATTTTGATGAAGAAGGTAATTTCTTTTTTAAGCTCAGATGAAAATATCCGCATCCATTTATAGTGACAAAAAACGTGCTCTAGAGCAAGTGATTTTAGATCTGAACAATCATCAAGTGGATTTATTACATATTGATTGCAACGATGATTTAGCTGTTTTTAATGACATTATCAAAATTAGGAAATGGTGCTCCATTCCAATCGATTTACATATTATCACCTCTTCACCAGAAAAATATTTTGAGTTACTCAGTCAGAATCCGGTTGAATATGTAACTTTTCAATTTGAAAATTTAACGGATAAACTCACTATTCCGAAAGAGATCTCAGGAAAAAAAGGCATTGCTGTAACTACAAATACACCTATTTCGATTTTTGATAATTTTACTGATTTTGATTTTATATTGATAATGGCAACAACTCCCGGTCAGAGTGGAGGTTTGTTTGATAAAGTTAATTTTGATAAGATAAGACGGTTCAGAAAAGAATATCCTTCTAAATCCATTCATGTAGATGGGGGAGTGAATGGAGAAGTTTCATTCATCTTGCGCAATATGGGGGTGAGTTGTTCTGTTTCTGGATCCTATCTATTCAATGAACCAAGTATTGGGCATGCTTTGTTTAATTTGCAAAGTAGGAAAATCGCTTCTCATTTTCAAGTGGGTGATTTTATGACGCCAATTGAGGAATGTCCAATTGTTGATAGTTCTGAAAACAACATCAGAGCAGTGTTAGAAACCATTGAAAATGGAAATTTGGGATTCTGCCTCGTTGTTGATTCAACTAATCATTTAATTGGATTAATTTCTAGTGCGGATATTCGGAAAGGTCTTCTCAAATGCCTAAACAATTTAAAAGAACTATCACCCGCTATAATGATGAACGAGAGTCCATTAGTAATTAAGTCTAATCAAACAGTCGTTGAAATGCTTCAATTGATTAAGAGGTGTGTGTTTCCGGTGATGTACTTACCGGTAGTAAATTCAGACGGAAAAGCAGTTGGAATTGTTAACTTTGTTAACCTTATTAAAGCAGAATTATGATTCTTCAATTAAAAAATACAGTTTCCGCCGAACAAGCTAATCAGTTAGCTGTTGAAAATCAAGCGTTTTGCATTTGTATGGACGGAGAAATCTTGTTGATTACTGGTTCGAATGTGAAAGAGGTTCCTTCATCCATAGAACACCAGGTAGATAAATTTTGGGTTTTTGCGAATGACATACAATTAGCGTCAAAAGCATTCAATTCGAACAAGCGTAAAATTAGTTTGTCTAATGTAACAATTGGTGGGGATACAAAGAACACTTTGTTAATTGGAGGTCCTTGCAGTGTTGAATCGGAAGATCAAATCCGAAGTTCAGCTGAATTGCTGGTTGGTTTAGGATTAACAACGCTTCGAGGAGGGTGTTATAAACCACGTACGAGTCCATACTCTTTTCAAGGAATGGGATTGGATGGCTTGAAATTATTAGCGAAAATGCGCGAAGAATTTGGTCTGAATGTAATTACCGAAGCGAGAGATGCTACCCATATTACCGAAATTATTGAATATACGGATGTGATCCAAGTTGGAGCAAAAGCAATGTATGATCAAGGCATATTGCGTGCATGTTCAAAAACTTCTAAGCCTGTATTAATTAAACGTGGTTTTGGAACTACCCTTCAAGAATTTGTACAAGCCGCAGAGTTTGTTTTATCTGGAGGGAATGAAAATGTGATTTTATGCGAGCGTGGATTACGAACTTTTGAGACCGGAACTCGTTTCACCTTGGATTTATGCGGTGTTGCATGGTTGCAGGAATATACAAACTTGCCGATTGTTTTGGATCCTTCCCATGCTATGGGGTATGCATATGGTGTTCCAGTATTGGCTCGTGCTTGTGTTGCAATGGGAATTGACGGTTTGTTGATTGAGACGCATCCCACTCCAAAAACAGCAAAATCAGATGCCTCACAACAATTGGATTATCAACAATTTACAGAATTATTAAATTCCTTACGTCCGGTTGCTGAAAGCGTTGGATATAAAATAGTATAACATGCAATTAGAACAAAATATTAAGGGCTTATGCTCGAAATTTGGAATAGATTTTCAAGATTTCCTGAGTGATTTAGATGTTGAAGATGTACATGAGCTTACCATTTTTGATTTAGAAGCAGTCTGTGAAGAATATGAGGTGGATTTATTGTCATTACTGTTTAAGCCTCTTTTTAAAGAGGGGCAATGGAAAAAAAAGGCAAAAAATATTAAGTTATTAGTGTTGGATGTCGACGGTGTTTTAACCGATGGCGGTATGTATTTCACTGAAAATGGTGATCAAATTAAAAAATTCAATACGAAAGATGGATTGGGAATTATGCGATTACAACAAAAGAATGTTCAAGTTGCCTTTTTATCATCTGGTTTTACTCACTCGATGGTTCAGAAAAGAGCTGAGATGTTAGGTGTTTCTTTGTGTTATGTAGGTCAAGATAAAAAATTAGACGTGTTATTGAATTGGTGCTCTGAATTATCAATCAACCTCAATCAAGTGGCTTATTTGGGAGATGATGTAAATGACCTTGAGTGCATTCGGAAAGTCGGTTTTTCTGCAAGTCCGGTAAATGCCGTTAATGCTGTTAAAACAGAAGTAGACATCATTTTATCCAATAAAGGTGGAGATGGTTGTGTTCGGAACTTCATTGATAATTATTTGATAGAATCTCCGATTTCTTAATATTAACACAAACATGAAAACCACCACAATAGGCATTATTAAAGAGGGAAAAGTTCCGCCTGATTTTCGGGTGGCATTAACGCCAAAACAATGCCGTGCAATTGAAATTGTGTATCCCGATGTTAAAATTCAAGTTCAACGAAGTCCAATTCGTACTTTTTCGGATGAAGAATATGCAGCAGAGGGAATTATGCTCGTCGATTCAATCAAAGAATGTGACATAATTATTGGTGTTAAAGAAGTTAATGTTTCGGATCTAGTTCCCAATAAAACTTTTTTATTCTTTTCTCACACGATCAAAAAGCAAGCGCATAATCAACAATTATTAAGGGCTGTTTTGGATAACAAAATAAGACTAATTGATTATGAGGTTATTAAGGATAAAAACAACAAACGATTAATTGGATTTGGTCGCTATGCTGGAATCGTTGGGACGTACAATGGGTTTTTAACTTGGGGCTTGAAACATGATTCTTACAAAATGAATCCAGCAAATCAGTGCGCAAATAGAATTGAGGTGGAGAAAGAATTAAAAAAAGTTAGCTTTCCTTTAAATTTTAAATGTATTCTAACTGGCTTTGGTAGAGTAGGACATGGCGCTCGCGAAATAATGGATTTGCTACCGATTAAAGAAGTTACGCCAGATGAAATTCTATCCATGGAATTCAATGAGCCTGTTTTCGCTCATTTGGAACTTGAGGATTATTATGCGCCAATTGACGGAAGGATGTTTGATAAAAAAGAATTTTATTCAAATCCAGAAAAATATAAATCTATCCTCTCTCGGTTCGTTTCAAAAGTAGACATGTATATTCCCTGTCATTTTTGGAGTAATAAATCACCGATTATTTTGTCCCAAGACGATTTAAATCAGCCGAATAGAAAATTATCGGTAGTTGCTGATATTTCATGCGATATCGCTGGACCGATTGCTTGTACACTTCGTCCAAGTAAAATTAATGATCCAGTTTTTGGATATGATCCGCTGACAGGAAACGAGGTGAATTTCAAAGAAATGGGAGCAATTGCTGTGATGGCTGTTGATAATCTACCGTGTGAATTACCCAAAGATGCCTCTGAAGATTTCGGAAATGAATTAATTAAACATGTTCTTCCAGCCTTACTCAGAGAAGATCCATACGCAATAATGGAGAGAGCTTCTGAAACAAATTCATCTGGCGAATTAACAGAGGGATTTTCGTATTTGCAACAATATGCCGATGGATTAATTGATTAAGGCAGATGGTTCGGATTTTAGATAAATCGTTTTTTCGATCCGATAAACATGAAATCAATCTTGGTCAGTATGAAGATTGCTCCTTTGTTGAATGTGATTTTAGCGGAGAAAATTGGGCGAATTATAAGTTTATTGATTGTGTATTTAAGGACTGTAACTTAAGTTTAATTCAAGTTACAAATACATCCTTTCAATCAGCGAAATTTGATGGATGCAAAATAATGGGTGTCCTTTTTGAATATGCAAATCCTTTTTCACTAGAACTTTCTTTCTCTAATTGTAATTTAAATCATGCCTCTTTTTATAAATTAGCCCTGAAAAATACGCTTTTTCAGTTGTGTGATTTACAGGAAGTAGATTTTACCCAAGCTGATTTAACCTTAAGTGATTTTGATAGATCCAACTTACAGCTCGCACTATTTGAAAAAACAAATCTAGAAAAGGCTAATTTTTCAACTGCCAACAAGTTTCAAATTGATCCTTCAACAAATAAGGTAAAAAAAGCAAAATTCTCATTGGTAGGATTGCCTGGTTTATTGAGTCAATTTGACTTAGAAATTAAATAACGCTTACAAATTCACTTTTATTTTTTACATTTATTCCATGATAGTAAAAGGGGATAAAAAAATCATCCGCGGATGGGTAACCTATGATTGGGCGAATTCAGTGTATAATTTAGTTGTGTCTTCTGCTATTTTTCCGATTTTTTATGAGGCCAGTACGCGAGCTGTTTATGCTAAGAGTATTAATTCTTCGCCAGACGAGGTGGATCCTGGTAAGGTTACTGTAGATTTTTTTGGTTATCAAGTTTCTCCTAGTGTTATCTATTCGTTAGTGTTGTCCTTGGGTTTCTTGTGTGTGAGTTTTCTGTCGCCATTATTGTCTGGTATTGCAGATTATACAGGTTCAAAAAAGAAATTCATGAAGTTCTTCTGTTATTTAGGTTCGCTTTCATGTGCGTCACTTTATTTTTTTGACCCAAATCAAATTGAACTCGGGATGTTATCCATTTTCTTCGGAACGATCGGATTTTGGAATAGCTTGGTTTTTTATAATGCCTTTTTACCCGAAATTGCTGAACCACAAGATCATGATCGTGTTTCGGCTAATGGTTTTATTGCTGGATATATTGGAGCTACATTGTTACTTGTAATTTGTCTTGCACTGATAATGGGCATCGATAACAGTTACACTAAAGTTAGTTTTTTGTTGGTTGCGGTTTGGTGGATTGGTTTTGCTCAAATAACGTACCGCGTATTACCAAATAATGTATATGGCAAAAAACCGGAAAAAGACTACATATGGAAAGGATTTAGAGAGTTGAAAAAAGTGTTTTTAGAGTTTAGGCAAACAGTTCGTTTGAAACGATTTTTGGTTTCATTCTTCTTTTTTAATACCGGCGTACAAACTGTTATGCTTATGGCAACTGTATTTGCGAGTAAAGAAATTGAGTGGCCAGAAAACAGTAATAAGTCAGGATTAATTATAGCAATTTTACTCATTCAACTGGTTGGAGCCTTAGGAGCAAAAATCACATCAGTAATCGCTCGAAAAACTGGAAATATCAATGCATTAATTGGAAGTGTTTCCATTTGGATTATCATCTGTGGTTTTGCGTTTTTTATTCGAACTCCGAATGAATTTTACACGCTTGCTGCCTTTGTTGGTTTGGTAATGGGTGGGGTTCAGGCAATTGCACGTTCAACTTATTCCAAGTATCTACCGGAAACAACAGATCATGCAAGTTATTTTTCATTTTATGATGTAGCTGAAAAAATAGGAATGGTAATCGGTACAGCTTTCTTTGCTTTGATGGAATTTTTATTCGATGATATTCGATTTTCCATTATTTCAGTTGCAATGTTTTTTGTCTTTGGATTGATTTTTTTATTTTTTGTTCCAAAAGAAGAACGAATTATTGTCCCAAATCACTAAAAAAATTAGGATATGATTTATCAATGCAATGAGGACTTGTAAGTAAGATTTCGTTCGTTGATAGGCATGCTGCTACCGTTGCTGCCATTGCAATTCGGTGATCATTATAGGTGTTAATCAGGCCTCCGTCGATCTGACCTTTTCCATGAATTTCAATCGTGTTTTCTTTTGTTGAATAAAAAACACCGAAAACGGAAAGCATTTCTTCCACGGTTTGCAATCGATTCGATTCTTTGTGTAAAAGCCTTTCTGTTCCTGTGAAAACAGATGTGCCTGTTGCTGCACAAGCTAAAATTGCTAAAATGGGAAACAAATCAGGATTATCCGTTAAATCTATATTAAAAGGATTGGTAGAACGTGCTTTTTCGATAATTAAATCTCCTTCTTCCCATGTGACTGATGCCCCAAATAATTTCACAATATCCAAACAAATCTTATCTGCTTGATTTGAATCCATTTTTAATCCACTTAATTTAATTTCACCAGAAATCGCCGCACCGATTACGTGATTTGCTGCACCGCTCCAGTCTCCTTCAATATCTATTTCTCGACCAATATAGTGCTGAGTTCCTTTTATCATAAATGTTTTGTAATCGTCATTCACAATAGAAACGCCAAATTCTTGCATTAACTGAATGGTTAAGTCTATATAGGGTTTGCTGGTTAAATTGGAAACAAAAATAGTGGTGTCTGTTGGTAGTAAAGGACTTGCTATTAAAAGCCCTGTGAGCATTTGAGAGCTTTCGGATCCATCCAAATGGATAGTACTTCCGTTTATTTCTCCTGTAAACTCAAAGGGGAAGAGAGAATTTTTAATGGTAAGTCCACTATTTTTCAATGCGTTTTCAAGAAAATTGAGTGGTCTATTCAATAAAGTTCCTGAACCAGAGAGGATTATTCTCTCGGCAAAAATTGTCGCTATAAAAGCAAACATCCGAAGGCATAATCCAGATTCATTAACTATTAAGTTGATTGTTTGCTGCTTTGCCCTGACTGGTGGTTGAATTGTTAATGTTTTTTCTCCAGCTACTTCTGCTCCTAATTGCTGAATAACTGATAAACATGCCTCGTTGTCTTCGCATGATTGATATCCCTTTAAAATAGTTCTGTTATTTGATAAAAGCGAAAGTGCAAGAAGTCGTTGAACATGACTTTTGGATGAATTGACTCGAATCTCCCCAGAATACTGAAAGGGTTTAATTATTCTCATGGTCATCTACACCATTTAAAATAGTTGATTGGATATGTATTGATTCTTGATGAATCAATTTAAATAGCGTGGTGGAAAATTCCTCTGACAGTTCTGCAATCATAGCTTTCTGTACATTTTTTCGAAGGCTTTCTTCCCATTGATTAGATTGTAATACGGCCAAATTATGTGTTTTTTTATAATTCCCAATGGTGGCGGAAACTTTCATACGATCATGCAATAATTGAATAATCGAATCGTCTAAAACACTCAAACTTGATCGAAAGGAAATTATCTCTGCTTCTTCGATTTCCTTGTGATTCCTGATTTTTAATTTTTGAAGCAAATCAACTAATTGTGAGGCAGTTATCTGTTGTTTCGCATCCGTCCACGCCTCAGCAGGAGAAATGTGGGTCTCCAACATGAGTCCGTCAAATTTTAAATCCATTGCTTTTTGTGCTATTTCAAATAAAATAGCTGTCCTACCTCCAATATGTGATGGGTCACATATTAATTGAATTTCTGGCATTTCGTGTTTGAGATCAATTGGAATTTGCCAATTAGGATTATTACGAAAACGTATTTTTTCATATACAGAAAACCCCCTATGAATGGCGGAAATTGAACGTACATTGCATTTTTGCATGCGTTCTATTGCTCCAATCCACAATTTCAAATCTGGATTAACAGGATTTTTAACCATTATTGGAACATCAACACCTGAAAGTGATTCAGCTAATTCTTGAACAGAAAATGGATTTGTTGTTGTTCGTGCACCAATCCATAGCATGTCAATTCCTGCTTTTAATGCGGCTTCAACGTGTTCTGGTTTTGCTACCTCTGTAGCTACTTTTAATCCAACCTCTGATTGTACTTTCTTTAGCCATAATAATCCGGAGTTTCCGGCTCCTTCAAACTCACTAGGTCTAGTTCTTGGTTTCCAAATCCCTGCCCGGAAATAGTCGGGTTGGAGCTCTTTCAAACTTTTTGCAGTATCCAAAACTTGTTTCTCTGTTTCTGCACTACAAGGTCCTGCAATAAGGAAAGGTTTTTGCTCCATCGAAATCAGTTTAATAGATTAACAAGTAACGCACCGTAAAGTTGCCAAGAAAAATGTGAATAGCTAATAGTTTTTTATGAATTCAACCGTTTTAATGTATTTAAGATTCATTTTTTTGTAGATTTCACATTAAAATTGAAAATTGTTAAAAACTACTGTGATTTTATTATCAAAAGTTCAGAAAAAAAACTATTTTTGCACCCAAAAAACGGCTATAAATTTCACATTATGTATTGGACTTTAGAACTAGCATCATATTTAGAAGATGCACCATGGCCAGCAACAAAAGAAGAGCTAATTGATTTTGCAATTCGAACTGGAGCGCCTTTAGAAGTTGTTGAAAATCTTCAAGATTTGGAAGATGAAGGCGATATGTATGAATGTATCGAAGAAATTTGGCCCGATTATCCTTCAAGAGAAGATTTTCTCTTTAATGAAGACGAATATTAACTGAGTATTCAATTTTTTTTCAAGTTTTTATTTGATTTTATAACAATTAATGAATTCTTGAAATAGGTGTTTATCACTTTAGATTTGGTTGCTTGTATTAGATTTGTTTAAGCTTTGAACCATTTAGTATTTTTAAACATTATATAATTTAAGAAATTTGATTGTGTGATTTTTTTTGACCTAATTTTAAGTTCATATAATAGATTATTATTAAGTTAAATTTCCTGAAGTACATTTATTATTATTAATTTTAGTAAGCATTTGATTTTTTTTGTTCAATACGCTTTTAGATAATGAAAAATAAGAAGTATTACTTGGGCTCTATCATATTTATTCTTCCTCTGATAGTCCAACTTTGGGGGTATTTAATCACTCCTAAAAACGATCCCAATGAGTTGCAATGGGGTTTCTATGGCCACAAACGAATAAATCGAATTGCTGTTTTCACTCTTCCGCCGGAAATGCTGGGTTTTTATAAAGAACATATTGAATTTTTAACTGAACATTCTGTAGATCCTGATAAACGAAGGTATGCCGTGGAGGGAGAAGCTCAAAGACATTATATAGATTTAGATCACTATTACATTAAAGGAAAGGATAATCCGTTCGAAGTGATGCCCAAAAGATGGGAAGATGCCGTAAAAAAATTCACTGAAGATACGCTACAGACCTATGGAATAGTTCCCTGGCATATTCAAACCATGAAATATCGATTGCAAAAAGCGTTTGAAACAAAAAATGTTGATCTAATATTAAAATATTCTGCAGAAATTGGTCATTATATTGGCGATGCTCATGTACCATTACACACTACTGAAAATTATAATGGGCACAAAACAAATCAACGTGGAATTCATGGTTTTTGGGAAAGTAGATTGGTGGAAATAAACGCAGAAAATTACGATTATTTTGTTGGGAAAAGTCTATACGTCAAAGGGGTGTTAGATTTTGCTTGGAATGCTGTAAAGTCATCTCACTTGGCCTTAGACTCTGTGTTTGACTTTGAGAAAGAATTGACAACCGAATTTCCTTCAGATCAAAAATACAGTTACGAACAACGAGGGAACACAACGGTACTGACATATTCCACAGCTTTTTCTGATGCATACCATAATAGATTGGATGGAATGGTTGAACGGAGAATGCGAGACGCTATTCTTGCAGTTGGATCTATTTGGTACACTGCTTGGGTGGACGCGGGTCAACCTGATTTGAGTAGTCTTCAAAATAAACCACCATCTGCTGAATTATTAAAAGAAATAGAATTGTTGGATGATCATTTTAATCATGATAAAAATAAAGGTAGAATCTGCGATTAGGGCATTAACTATGAAAATAACAATTACTGCAATTTTATTATTTTTTACATTCATCGTCCATGGTCAATTAACCAGTAAAAGGGGATATGTAGGCTTTAAAACTAGCGCAGGGATAATAGACACTGCATTCTATATGAATTATGGTATTACTGGCGAATATTTAATGAAAAATAAATTCGGTCTAATTTACAATTTAGAATTTCAAAAGAGAAGTGATAATTACCAACAAATACATGGATCAATTGGCTCATTGGGAGGTCCACCGTTAATTTTAATCGGTTTGTTGTCTGGTATTTCTAACACTTCTAACGACGGAAATAGCTCCGGCTCAGTCTTTGGATTAGGATATCTTGGATTAGTAATGGGAATTCTTATAACCATTTTACCTGATGGAGTTTCTTATCACATTCCTTTTAAATACAACGGAGATATTGCTCCTTATGCAAATGTGTTGGGATTTGATTATGTTTGGAACAAAAAAGCGAATTATTCTGAATGGAAATATTCCTGTTCATTTGGCGTGAAAACTAGTTATTGGCATTTTTCCAATTGGATGTTACAAGGATTTGTTGAGACGCGTAAGGTTGCGTTTACAGGATGGGGAATAGGTGCAGGATTAGGTTGTTCTTATTCATTTGGAAATATCAGTTCAACCACTTCAAAATTGTAAAAGAATTATTAAAATTCAATGCATCTTCCATCTTTAAAATGCTAATTTTATTGAATAATAAAAGAAACTGAAAGGGATTATTAAATTTGTAAAAAAACAACCATGTCTGAAGAAATAAAAAAAATAGATAAATCGAAAAAAATCAATATTTTTCTAATAATCGTTATTGTGGGTTTATTGGGAGGAGTAGCCTATTTGTCAAAACAATACACGAATAAAATTCAAGAATTGAATACAGCATTAAATGAAAATTTAAAATTGAAATCAGATTTGTCAGATGTGAATAAATCGATAGGTTCTGTTGTAGATATTGAAGGGCGTTCCAATGATTTGAAGTCCAATTTAACGCAAATGTTGAAAAATTACGATGAACTGATTAAAATGGACAAATCAAAAGCCGATAGTTTGAATATTGAGAAAGGAAAAATTCAAGGGCTCCTTGGTCAAATAAATTCACTTAAAAGTCAAGGTAATTTAACGTATTCCAAATTGTTGAAAATGGAAAAAGAAAATGAAACCTTACGAGATATCATGAAGAGCTATATCAAGGAAATTGATCAGCTGAACCAATTAAATAAGCAAATTCAAACAGATTTAGACGAAACTTCTGAGAAATTAACAACAACAGTAACGGAACGAGATGAGTACAAAAAAGAAGCGGAAGAAAGCACAGCTAAAGTTAAAAAAGGAGCTAAATTACAAGCCTATAGTTTCACAACTAGTGGAATGGATCTAAAGAGAAATAATAGCACAAAGGAAACAACAAAAGCAAAAGAAACAATTCAAATAAAATCGATGTTTACAATTGGTTCGAATCCGCTATCATCCGCAGGCAAAAAAGTTGTTTACATGCAAGTAATTACTCCTGAGGGTAAAACAATGCAGTCAAGAAGTTCAAACGTAATCGATACCGACCAAGGTTCTATTCCATATTCTGAAAAGCGAGAGTTTGATTATGAAAATCAAAGTATTGACGTTGGTGTTTATTATGATTTACGTGGAGAAAAAGCAACAAAAGGCACCTACAAAGTTCGTCTTTTTTGTGAGGGGACGTTAATTGGTTCAGATAGTTTTACCTTAAAATAAGAAATACATTTATGTTGGAAGCAATTAATCAAGGTTCAGTTACCTTTGTTGTGGAAAATGAAATAGGTACAATTGAATTTGGCCATCCATTAAGTAACTCTTTACCAGGTAAAATCTTAAAACAACTTGCACAAACCATCAGTCAATTGGGCAATGATGATTCTGTTAAAGTAATTGTTTTAAAATCCATGGGAGAAAAGGCATTTTGCGCCGGAGCAAGTTTTGATGAATTGATTTCAATCCATGATTTTGAAACAGGTAAAACATTTTTTTCTGGTTTTGCCCTGGTGATAAATGCTTGTCGCAAATGTCCGAAATTTATTATTTGTCGCGTTCAAGGAAAAGCTGTTGGGGGTGGAGTAGGAGTGGCTTCTGCTGTTGATTACTGTATAGCAACCAAATATGCCGATGTAAAACTGTCAGAATTAGCAGTTGGAATTGGTCCATTTGTGGTCGGTCCGGCCGTAGAAAGAAAAATAGGTTTGGCTGCAATGAGCGAATTGGCTATAAATGCAACCGAATGGAGATCTGCCAGTTGGGCAAAGAAAAAAGGCTTGTTTACTGAAGTGTTCGATTCAATTGATGAAATGGATGCTGAAGTTGATCGATTGGCAAAGCAACTAGCGAAATCAAACCCAGAAGCAATGGCAATGTTAAAATCAGTTTTTTGGGAAGGGACAGAGAACTGGGATCAATTGTTAGCAGATCGCGCCGCAATGAGTGGAAAGTTAGTTCTAAGTGACTTTACTGTTCAAGCAATTAATTCATTCAAAGCCAAATAGGACAACTTTATTATGTCCATTCCAAATTTGATTCGTGTTGTATTGGATTTTTTTTATCCGCTATTTAATCGATTTGTCACAAAAAAGACCTACTACTATGCTGCTTGTGGTGGCTCCAATTTACTATTAAGTTGGATTCTATTTTTTGTGATTTATCAATTTGTTTTTCAAAAGGAACATTTTTATTTTGAGCAAATAACTTACACGATTTCTGCCTATACCTTAACTTCTTTTTGCTGTTCAGTTATCGCCTTCTTTATAGGTTTCTTACTTATGAGATATATCGTTTTTACTGAAAGTGAATTAAAAGGGAGGATTCAGTTTTTTAGGTATGCTCTAAGCGGTGTTTTGGCTTCTATTTTAAACTGGATAATCCTAAAATTTTTGATAGAAGGATTTGATGTTTACCCTTCTATTTCCAATATTCTTTCCTCGTGTATTGTAGTGGTTTTTAGTTACTTAATGCAGCGTAGGTTTTCCTTCAGGTGATTGATTTTCAATACGTTTCATGGAGATAGTTAGCTCAAAATTGGACGAAGGCACATCGTATATTTTTAGCGGTTTTGATTCCATTTTTTCAGGAATATAAATCGCGCAAAGTGAATTTTCAACTAAATAAATAAAAGGATGTGTTTCTTTAG